>PWYR01000152.1 GCA_003567775.1 Ignavibacteriales bacterium
CATCGTCGACGGTCGAGAGGTTGATGGCCAGTCGGGCGGTGTTCACCCGCACGAAAGGAAGGGCCTGGAAGCCGAGCCCCTCGAGTCTCCGAACCTCGCGCACCGGGACGAAGTTGATCATATCGACGGTACCGGCTTCCAACTCGAGGACGATGGTGTCGAGGTCGGGGATGTCACGTACGGTGACCCGCTCCAGGTAGGGCGTGCCCTGCCAGTAGTCGTCGACGCGTTCGAGCAGCATCCGCTGATCGGGGACGTGTTCGGCCACGAGGAACGGTCCGGTCCCGATCGGCGTGGGATCGTCGACGGTTGCTGCGGAGACGATGAAGATGCGACCGAGGCCCATGAGGAAGTCCGGATTGACGTTGCTGAGACCGACCGTGAAGGAGTGGTCATCATGCACGTCGAAGCCGGTGACGGAGGCGATGAGTGACGATTGTGGCAGAGGATCGTCTTCACGCGTGATCCGCTCGAACGTTGCCCGGACGTCCTCGGAGGTGACGGGGCTTCCGTCGTGGAACGTGGCGTCGCCATTCAAGCGGAAGGTGATCGACAGACCATCGTCGGAGAACTCCCAGCTCTCTGCGAGCTCCCCATAGAACTCGCCCTCGTGCCACTCGACGAGGACGTCGGTCATCATGCGGGACACGGACAAGTAGCCGATCGTGTTGTTCCGGTTCGGGTCGGTGTTGCCGCCGGTGGAGCCGGCGAACGCGAGGTTCAGGGTGCCGCCGGACGGTGCTTCGCCTTGCGCGAAACCCGTCGAGACGGAGGCAAGGAGTGCCAGCAAGGCAATGCTCGTGAGCAGCCTGCAGAGTGAGCGCATGATCGTGGAGTCTCCCTTCAGGAGGTGCCGCGGGTGTTGCGGCAAGTGCGCGGGGCTACGGTCGGGCTGCCGTGCTAGATCGGCTACATCACCTCCTCGGCGGGGCGTGCTTCGATCAGAGGGATCGCAAAATCATACAGTGCGATCTGCTTGCCCGCAAACCGCCGCACGAGGCGCGGCCATCGCCTCTCATCCGAACAGTTGATTACGCCCTGTCGTCTTTGCATATCCTGGTTGCCCTTGCCTCTGGCTTCGGCGGTGTGAGGGAGCCATCGTTCCTCCAAGGTGGGAATCGGCTTGTAGCCCATGGGGATCTTCGTTACCGATGGCTCAGAGCGACGACATGCGACTGCCGGCTAGTGCGCGTGAGGCGCTGGTCGGCGACCCGACCTCCTTGCGGCAGCTGGTCGCGGCGACCCTCGACCGCTTGCTGGACACCCGAGATCACGGAGCAGACGGGGCCGTACGAGCGCTCAGAGGCCGCCTCCGGATGGGGACACCACTGAGGCGGGCCGTTTCAGTTTGGGGATGAACGATTGGCCGCGGCGCGGACCCGCCAGAGCGGCAGGCCGCGGGCTGCGACCGCGAGGTGGCGCAGGGCTAATCCCACGCCTGCCACGGCTGCCGTCTCGGCGCCCCGCACGTGCCGGTCGACGCGACGGCGCGGCGACACCACCGCTGAGGTGATCGTCGAGCACGACCTGTGGCGGTTCGGTGCCGGCTCGACCGCAGGGGTCCGCGCCTGCCAAGCGTGAACTACTCTGCCAGGGTCGCAGCGAGCGTGACACCCATTGCGCCATAGGTTGGCAATGCCCGCATGTCACGTGTGAGGAGTGGTTGGCCGTGGTGCCTTGCTGCCGCGCCCACGAGCGCATCGTGGACCGAGCCTCCTGCGATCCCGAGCCGCGCAAGCTCCGCGCCGAATGCGGCCGTCACGGACTCGTTCAGGAAGACGCTTTCCGGGAAGTTGTGGGCGAGCAGCCGCTCGGCGTCGGCCGGTGAGCGTCGAAGGTCGCCGGGGAGTCGGGTCAGAACGGAGTAGGTTTCGAACCAGGCGTGGCCAGCAAGTCCGAGTCGGCGTCCACGCACGGTTGCAACCGTTGCGCGGTGTGCGTCGTGGTTCTCCAGAACGAGTGCGATGGCGGCACTCGTGTCGAGGAGCAGGACGGGCCGCTCATCAGCCCCGGTATCGGTCGGCATCGATCAACTCGCGGACGACCGTGTCGTCGATCGAGACCCCAGTTCGGGGGATCACCAGCAAGTCGCCTTCCTCACGCAGTTGGTTGCCCACCACCGGGCGAATGCGGAGACCGGAGCCTTCGATGTCGATTTCGACCGTGCCACCGACGGCTAGGCCGATGCGCTCGCGGAGTGGTCGAGGAATGACCAATCGACCAACCTTGTCTACGGTTGCCTTCATGGCAAGAGGTAAACCGTGAATCGTGGATCCGATGCGGCGATCGTCGCGGCCACGGCTGCGGTGTTGCCGCATCGACGGGCGCTAGCTCACCCCGAGCGACGCTCGGTGTGCGGCTGAGGTGGCGAACGCACGTAACTCCGGTGTGCCCGGTCGCCGTGTGGATCCGCGCACGCCTCGCGGGCGAACGCTCAGCCGCGCAGTCGCGCTCGCGACTCCTGCTCGGGGTGCTGCAGCAGGTAGGCCAACCAGCCGGCGACGGTGAGCTCGCCGAGGTCGTTGTGCCGCACGGTGGTCGACGGATCGACGCCCGCCTCGCGCAACGCGCGGGCGAGCGCGAGCGTCTCGGACCGCGTCTCGGCGAACGCCCGCCGCAGCGCTTCGACCCCGTCGGCTTCGTCGGGTCGGTAGGGGTGGTGGCCGTCGTCGAGGAGCGCCTCGCCGAGCGCGACGCGCAGGCGGCGCTGGCCCCAGCGCTCGATCCCCACCCAGTGCGCGATTGCGTCGCGGTTGCCGGGCGTGTCGGGCGTGCTCGATAGGCGGCCGTCCATGACGTTGCCCGATGCCTCGAGCTCGGCGGCGAGCTGCGCGATGTCCTTGCCGCGCGCGTGCCGCTCGGCCATCGGGCGTCGACCGAGTCCGATCAGGCGCTGGACGAATCTCATGCTCGGATCGTTGCACGCGGCGGCGCGCCGGACCGCGTGCGGGCGTGCGGTCTGCGCCTTTTCGAGGTTGGTGTAGGCGAAGCCCTCGTCCATCGGGTCGAGGAGCGAGGAGTGCTGGCGGAGGATACTCAGGTGCACCTGGTTGGGCCACCAGGACGAATGGCACTGTCGCTGGTGGTGCGACGTGAATAGCCTGACTGGCTGACGGACATCGTGACGCGGTCATGGATGCGCACCTCGCCCGTCGCGAGAGGCAGGACGATGATCACGACCGTGACCAGTCGACCCCTGGCCCTTGCGCTGGCGAGCGCGAGTGTGCTCGCTCTCGCGCTGTTGAGCGCGCACTTCACTGGGGGAGCGAGCCACCGCGCGAACGTCGAGCGGCCGGCGGAGTACGCACGATTGCTCGCCGAGATCGAGGCTGCGACCGGGATGGATCGCTGATGGGCGCGGCAACGCGTCACCAGGAGGTGAGCCGCGCCCAGTGGCGGGTGCCGGCACGAGCATGCGGCAACCTCTCCGACGACGGCCGCGCCGTTCGGGAGCGACATGGTAGCGGCACGTCGCGATTAGGACAAAGATGTAACGAATGTTGTACCGGGTGATTCGCCAGGACGTTCTCCGTAGCAAAGCGGTGACGTTGACCACGATGCTGTTCGTCGCCGCGGCAGCGATGCTGGTGGCGCTGGCGGCGACGCTCGTCGTCAACCTCTCGGGCGCGATCGATGGCATGATGACTCGCGCCAAGACGCCGCACTTCATGCAGATGCACGCGGGCGAGTTGGACC
>PWYR01000112.1 GCA_003567775.1 Ignavibacteriales bacterium
CCGTGAGTTCCGTTTTTAATAGATCTCACGGGGTAAAGATTTTTTTCCACAATACTACGGAGTAATTAAATACCGTTTAGTCGCGTTCTTTAACGGTTATAACCACCCTGCGATTTTGTTGCCGATTTTCAATTGAAATGTTCGGTACTCTCGGTCTTTCTTCACCATATCCGATAACTACCAACCGGTCTTCATCGATGCCCTGTTCAATTAAGTAGTTTGCTACTGCCCGGGCGCGTCGCTCTGATAAGCCCTGGTTATATTCTGTCGTTCCGATATCGCAGGTATGACCTGCAACCTCCGCAAGAATGATGTCCGTATCTGTCTGCAGAATCTCAACTACTTCATTCAGCACCGGTATAGCTTCGGGACGGAGTACCGCAGAATCGAAGTTGAAATTCACCATCGTATCCAACTCTAATATGATCTCCGGTTCGCGTACGGAGATATTTATAGTTCTCGAATGGATGCCTTCTTCTCCTGCAACCTCGGTGTTGTCGGCGGTGAGTGTTACTGTGTACTCTCCTGTTTGAGCATAAGCATGCTGGGTATGGAGTTCGTGCGACGTCGTTCCATCGCCGAAATCCCACTCGATTGAGATTGGTTCCGTACCTTCAACCTGTCCGGTAAATCGGACAGTTTGATGTGGTTCCGGAGTAGTATCGTCTGCGCTGAGTGAGACAATCCTTGCAGGAATCGTTCGTCTGTCAACAGTTACCTGTAGACTGCGTTCATCGCTGCTGCGTACATTTGATGCCGTCACTGTAATGACATAGGTGCCTTGTTCAGCGTATCGATGCCGGACCGTTGATCCGGTTCCCGTTGTTCCATCGCCAAAATCCCATTCGTAGGTAATCGGTCGCGTTGCGGGTCCGATAAGCGATGCAGTGTATTCTCCTTCCTCTCCCTCGACGAGCCTGGTCGGTCCGGTGAGGCGGACTCCGGGGATAGGAATGAATGTCGGACGCAGATTAAACTTTAATCCGGCGCCTATGTACGTCAGTATGTCCATTCCATTATCATCTATCTCATCCATCGCTTCGTCGTCAAGTATAAAATCCCATATTCCTTCGAGCTTTAATGAAAACCGATTTGATAAAGGATACTCGAGGCCAATCCCGACGGCGGGTCCGAATGTTTCACCGAAGAACGTCGATCCGTCGCGTTCCTGAACTCCCTTATCATACGTGCCGTAAAACGTCATCCCTGCACCTGCAAGCAGATACGGTTTTATTGAAGTATTGTCGAGGATATCGTATGTAGCATATAAACCGATATTATGCCGCCGCCAATATCCTTGTGCATTCGGTCGCTCGGTTCTCTTGTATTCACCTCTCCGGTAATCGGTTCGCAGTGAAAATCGCGGCGATAGAACATAGCCGATGCCGCCGGACATACCGAGATGGAACATAGGTTCGTCGGTGTTTACCGACGTTAGGTCACCGTGATATGCGACCGTACCGATCTGTCCTGATAGATAGAAATAGTTACGATCGGCTGGTTGGGCATTGAGGTGACTGACAAAGAATATGAACAATAAAGCAACAAGCATCATATTCATTCGTATCAATCGAGTACGGTTCATGATTAACTCCTTTTTTATTTGAGTGTTTTAATTAACTAAATCGACCTCGTTTATTTACGCTCTTTTACGATCAAAACTACTCTGCGGTTCTGGCGTCGATTCTCTTCTGTGTCGTTCTCCACTTTTGATTTATCTTCCCCATATCCGGTTATTATCAACCGGTTTTCATCGATGCCATTTTCAATCAAGTAGTTTGCCACTGCCCGGGCGCGGTGCTCGGATAAACCCTGATTGTATTCTGCCGATCCGAGATCGCACGTGTGTCCCGCGACTTCAATGAGAGTGATATCCTGATGAACCTGTAAAAGCTCGACGGCTTCGTTCAACTCTCCAAAAGCTTCGGATCGAAGCTCATGGGAATCGAGGACAAAGGAAATCGTAGCGTCAAACTCAAATAAAATTTCCGGTTCACGCACAGAAATATTGACCGTTCTCGAATGGACGCCATCTTCTCCTGCAATTTCAGCGTTATCAGCCCGGAGAATCACTGTATATTCTCCTTCTTGCATATAAGTATGTTGCGTGTGTAATTGGTGAGCTTTTGTTCCATCGCCGAAATCCCATTCGATCGATATCGGTTCCGTACCGTCAAGCTCGGCAGAAAATTGAATTGTTTGTTCTGTTTCAGGTGCGGTGTTGTCCGCGCCGATCGATGTGATTCTTACGGGAACAGCGCGTTGATCAACGGTAACGTGTACCGTCCGTTCATCCCTGCTGCGTTGATTTGATGCTGTTACGGTAACCCTGTATGCGCCCGGTTCGGTATAACGATGCCTGATTGACGACCCTGTTCCTTTAGTTCCGTCGCCAAAATCCCATTCATAGATAATCGGTTCCGTTGCCGGTCCGAGGAGCGATACACTAAAGTTTTCTTCCTCTCCTTCGACAAGTCTTGTCGGTCCGGTGAGACGGATGCCTGGAATAGGAATAAATGTCGATTGTAAGTTAAATCTTAATCCGGCGCTTATATATCCCAATACATCGAATCCGGTATCTCCGCTTATTTCATCCATTGCTTCATCGTCGAGTATAAAATCCCATTTCCCTTCAAGAAATAATGAAAACCGTTCCGTTAAGAGATAATCAAATCCAAGCCCGATAACCGGTCCGAATGCAGGATCGAAGAACGTTGAACCGTCGGCTTCATTGGGTCCTTTATCATAAGTACCGAAAAACGTCATACCTAATCCACCAAGCACGTACGGTTTTATTGTCAAATTGTCTAAAATATCGTATGTAGCAAATACACCGGCAGTATGACGTCGAAAATAACCTTCCGCACTCGGGCGGTCAGTGCGTGGATATTCACCGCGACGGTATTCTGCCCGCAGGGAAAATTTGGGGGATAATACATAACCAATACCACCGGATAAACCGAGATCGAACATCGATCTGTCAGTATTAACGGACGTTAAGTCACCATGATACGAAGTTGTACCGATTTGTCCTGACAGGTAAAAATGTTCACGATTGAATTGGGCATCAAGTTGACTGCTCAACGCAAAAATTAAAAATGCTACAAGAAGAATTTCACCGGATTGTATCGAATATTGCATAACAAACTCTTTGTTTGTTAGTTGTATGTATCCTGTTATTATTTTTTTTGTGTTAAGATTTTATTGTTTTTTCAACGCGATCCCGATTTAACTCACATTTTATTAAGTATTAATTCCTTTTTATCAAGCCAGTGACTACCTGTTTCGCAATTATTGTAATAGCAATATTATTGTTTTTTATTGACAATGTCAACTACATTTGAGGGTTGGAAGGGTGAAAATTGCCGGTTTCAGTAAGATATTATTTGAGAAACCGTTAGGCGAATTTAGCGTTTTGGATCAGCAATAATATTCGTATATTCCGAAACACGATATATTAATATAGATAAGGGGATAGGCGATGAAGAATGATACGCAAAACGGCAAATCAACAGGGCCGTCGGACAGACTCCGGCGGGAGAAAATGGCCCGGTACTTTCTGTTGATTGTTCTTATAATCACAGCAGTATTTTTTATCAACATGATCAAGTTTTTTCTTCTTCCCGTTTTTCTTGCAGTAGTGTTTACCGGACTATTTTATCCGCTTTACCGTCTGATTTTAAAGATTACG
>PWYR01000129.1 GCA_003567775.1 Ignavibacteriales bacterium
GAAGGTGCGGGCGGAGACGACCTGGATAAGCTTGTGGATTTCGACTACAGTAAAGCGAATCTCATAGTACAAATACGAACAGACGATACACCGCTTTTGCAGGAGATCAGGGATTCCTCGAACAGCATTTCATCTGAATTATTCGATTCCGATATCGAGGTTTATTATGCCGGATGTGCATATCTCTGTATAGTTGCAGATGAGATGATAATTCCGGGACAACTGCAAAGTCTCGGCACTGCGTTTATCGTAGTATTACTTATGCTCAGCGTATTGTTCCGTTCGTTTAAGTACGGAATCTTCGCCATGCTTCCTATTTTCCTGACAATTGCCGTGGCATTCGGTTTACTGAGCATTAGCGGTGTGCATCTCGACTCGGCTACCTCGATAATTGCGAGCATAGTTCTCGGCATCGGCGTGGATTATAGCGTGCACTATATATCTCGTTACCGTTCATTGAAGGAACTGGGGTTGTCGACGAAAGAGATTGTTTCCGGAACATTAAACACCTCAGGCCGGGCGATAATATTTAATGCCTCGACGGTCGCTGCCGGATTTCTTGTACTTGTGCTCTCAAGCTTCTGGCCGATAATACACATCGGCTGGCTTGTTGCGGTAAGCATGATTACGAGCGCATTGTTTGCATTGATTTTGCTTTCGGCGATCTTGGGGAAAAACGGTTAATAGTTATTTGTTATCGGTTAATGGTATACCGAATCGCAGGTCAATACAATTAACTAATAACCATTAACAACAAAGGAGGTTTAACAATGAACTTAGTAAGATTAGCAATATTACTTGTGGGTATTGTATTCATACTTTTCCCTCTTAACTCACAGGACCCAACCGGTAGAGAGATAATGGAAAAGTATAAGGAGCAAGAGTTGACGAACGATGAATCTGCCGAAATACATATGAAACTTATCCGTTCCGGAGGGCGCGTCCGCGAGCGTGAAGTCAGGATGATATCCAAAACCGACGAAGAAGAAAACCGCAAACTGCTCATCCGTTTCCTCTCCCCTGCCGACGTCGCAGGTACGGGCTTTCTATCGATTGAATATTCCGACAGGGATGACGATAACTGGCTTTATCTTCCCGCCCTCCGGAGCGTGCGAAGAATTGCATCACAGGATAAGACAGATAGCTTTGTCGGCACCGATTTTACGTACGAAGATTTCGACTCGGAAGACCTCGACGCGTATGATTATACATTTGTAGAAACGGAAACCATCAACGATACTGAAACATGGAAAGTAGAAGCAATACCGACCGATCCGGAAAAAATAGAGGGGACGGTTTACGGAAAGCGGGAGCTCTGGGTAAGTAAAGAGCATGCCGTGGTTGTCCGTGCAAAACATTACGATACGGACGATGTACTTATCAAAGAGCTTCGCTCATACGACATACGTCAGGTTCCCGGAACAGAAACATGGCGGCCGTACCGCATGGTGATGGAAGATGTTGAAAGCGGAAATCGAACGGAGCTGGAACTAACCGATATTGAAATAGATCAGGGAATCCCCGACGATTATTTTACACAAAGGTATTTGCAGCGAGGCAGATGAAAATAATTGATTATTGATTATTTACTATTGATTAATGGATTAAATGATAGTTTATGAAATTATATCTTCTTTTTATAGTAACTATTGCTTTTGTTTTGGTCTCAAATCTGTTGGTAGCACAGACACAGATCGGCGGGTTCGTCGAGTATGATAATATAACTTACTTTAACATCTATGACGAAGAGAAAATCAACGCAAGGAACCAGGGAATCCTGCAGCTTGAACTGAGCCACAGTATTAACATCAATGCCGATGTGTTCGGCTCGGTGGAAATACGCGAAGATCAGGCGGATCAGAACCGGAGTCGCATCTATCCCCGGGAAGCATATATAAACCTTTACTTCGGTGATTTTGATTTTCGTATCGGAAAACAGGTCTATGCCTGGGGACGTGCCGACGGTTTCAACCCAACCGACAACCTCACCGTTTGGGATTATTCCGATGTTCTTGATATTGAAGGTGAGGAAATAGGTCAGATATCCGCGCTTGTTCAGTATTATACGGGTAATTGGATTTTCGAAGCCGCCCTCGTCCCATCATTTACGGAGAGCGTATTACCGGATCAGACATCCCGCTGGTGGCCGGAATTTCCTGGCACAATCCCCAATCCCGCATATCCTGAACAGGGACCGGAATTCGTTCCGGCGCAATATACCTTCAACGATCCGGACCTTCCCGACGAAGGTCACGAAAGCACACAGTACGCTCTCAGGGTTTCATATATGTACAGAGGATGGGATTTCTCCCTGAGCTGGTTCGACGGGTACAACGACCTTCCTGCCTTTTACAATACACCGCAATTCAATACATCGTTTACCAGGGCAGAGGTCGTCATCGATCCGGTTTATTACCGATGGCGTGCAATCGGGGGTGATTTTGCGACAACGTTCGGAGGGTTCGGTGTGCGCGGTGAAGCCGCTTACTTCATTACCGAAAACTGGGACGGTACCGATCCTGCTATCGATACACCGTACCTGCAATACGTTCTCGGCATGGATTATACCTTCCGGAATGTAATAGCCGGTAACGATCTGTTCCTGATTCTGGAGTGGGCTCACGATTATCAAATCCCCGACAGAGATGTCACAATCGACGTTATGAATTTGAACCGCATTTTTCGCAAGTCGATTCTCAGCAGAGCAGAATTAAGTCTCGGCGATTTTGCCGCCCTGACGCTGACCGGTGTTATGAATTTTGAAACCGACGACTGGTGGCTGCAGCCCGGCATAGAATGGTCGATAACCGACGGCGTAGAACTCGACGCACGGGTCGATCTCCTCGGCGGTCCCGATGATTCTCTTTTCGGGATGTTTGATGATAACAAACGTGTTCAATTCAGAGCGAAATATAGTTTTTAATCCACTCTGCATTGAGAAAACCTACTTCAGTAATATTTTGTTAAAGAACTACAAAGTTAATTTGCATATAACAAAAAACCATAATGAAACATAACATATCTGATACCTCTCACAAAATCGAATATATCCAACCCGGTTTCTTCCACGAAAACCGGAAGCTCTCACCATATACGGTATTCGCCTTGATGCTGATCTATACGCTCGCAGCAGCCGCTTGTTATACTGCGATCAAAGCCGGACTGGAGTATTCGCCTCCCTTCCGCTTCGCAGGTCTACGTACAATCATCGGAGGAGTTTCGCTCATTTCACTTCTCATCATTTTGAAAAAACCCATTTTTCCACACCGGGATCTATTGAAATGGATCATACCGGTCGGTCTTGTTTCAACCACGATCACGTTCGGATTTATGTTCTCGAGTCCGGAATTTACCGGTGCGGGAATTGCTTCGGTATTGGGAAACGCTCAGCCACTCACGATAATCGTACTTGCCGCCCTCTTCCTTGGTGAGAAAATTACGAAGGTGAAAATAACCGCTCTTTTGTTGGGGATGACCGGGATTGTTTTCATATCTGCACAAGCATTCATGGGTGAGAATCCTCATGCCTTTCTCGGAGCAATGCTTGCAACCGGAACATCGACGGGTGCGGCGATTACGGCTGTATTGTTAAAACGTCTCAAACCCGGTCGCGATTTAATCTCTCTCACCGGCTGGCAGCTTATTGCCGGAAGTATACCGTTGTTTATCGGCTCTC
>PWYR01000130.1 GCA_003567775.1 Ignavibacteriales bacterium
ATTCATCAGGATATAAACCGAGTGAGGCGCTAATTTGCTGATCGGCTTGCTGACCCATCGAGATTTCCTGAGCTTCACTGATGAAACTCAAGCGCCGCTCGCCCGTCGCGGGGTTTACAGCGCATCCTCCCATCGTCACGACAATACTGATCGCAATGATCATAAGAGGTTGCATGAGTGCAGGGAGAATGCGCGAAACGAACGAGACCCTGCCATAGGTGGATCGGGGGTGTATAGGCGTTGATTTCAAAGTCTGGTTCCTTTCATCACATTATTTTTATTTACAACTATTTTTCCATTTTAATACCAATCATGGTAAACGTTTACAAAACACGTTACAAAAGTATAGCAATGTTGCTAATCAATGTTTGCAAATAGGTCATTCATTGTTTTTTCGACATTATCTATTCTTTTAGTGAAGATTATCATGAACTCTTTCCAGTTCGTTTGCCCGCCCTCCTCATACTCTGTCAATTGTATCTTCAGGTTGCGATTTCTTTGTTGCAGCACGACAGTTTCCCTATTGTGCATTGCTCTGTACACAGGACCGGAATTTTCTATCTTTTCTTTGAATTCTTCGATCCACTTTTCATTAACGGCGATAGTCTGTTCAGACTCTCTCCTGAATTTTTCCCATTCTGCAGAATATTCAGATCGAGCAACATTCAACTCTCGTCTGGAATCTTCAATTCTTTGTTCTCTTGTTTTTTCATAACCCCATACGAGTGCTCCTACCATAAATAGTATGACACCGAACATGAAACCATATTTTGCCACAACCACCTTTGTATCAACTTTTCTTCGACATAAGAAACATTCCCCCGGCCCCCAGAACGGTCAGGATAACGCCGCTTACCAACAGCCACATAGCTCTATCGGTAGTCGAACCGGTAAAAAACCGGGATATTTCTGAGCCGGTCGACTGATATTCATTGATACCAAAGATCAGTAGAACAATGCCGCCGGCAAGAACTGCTAACGAGATAGCTTTATTCATATACACTCCCTAAGTTAGATTTTTTAAAACCCATACCCTATAGGAAAAGTCACTACATTCTTCGTCCGCTAATAACATTAACCAGGACGACCACAATGGCGATTACAAGCAGAACGTGAATAACGCCGCCCATTGTGTAGGATGTAATGAGGCCTAAGAGCCACAGAATGACGAGAATTACAGCGATAGTAAATAACATAACAGTACCCTTTCTTATCTGGTTTTATTATCAACGCAGGAGGAACCAGAATCCGACCCTGCGGATGTTGAAGTTGACACTTGCCGCACTTCGAAAACGAACATCACAGCAATAATGATAATCAATATAATTTCATTTGTAGAACCCATTAGATAATCCTTTTCGAATGAGTATCGATTATCCGATAATTCGTTTTCCACCATCAAGCTTTCGGATAACAAACGCAACACCGATAAAGAATGCAAGTAGTAGTAAACTGGTGATCATTAAAATCCTTTCAACTATTGAAATGGTTTGATTCAATTATCAGATCCGGCATTTCCAGACATACTATCTGCCGCTCTGGTCCATTTCCATTCTGGCCTTTTCAACAGACGTTTGAAGTTTCTTTATTTCATATTTAAGTCTGTTTCCCTCAACAACGGCTTTTCGGGAGATCGGAGCAATCGATTCAACACCTTTTGCTGTTAAGTCATTTGAAAGATACATTTGAATTTCTTTAACGTCGGACACATATGCTTTGAACGCTTCATCCATTCCAACGCTATTTTCAGCTATCCTTCCGTATATCTCGCCCAGTTCTGCTCGACGTTGTTCGCTGAGCGCCTGTATTTTCGGGTTTTCGTATCTGTCGCCTTCCTTTTGCCATTCATCGAAGTAATCCGCACCCCGTACTTTCATTTCCTCGGCGTGCTTGGCAAAATCTTTCTCAAGTTTTTCAATTTTTGATACGTTGTCTGAATATAATTCAAACGCTTTCTTCACATCCGATTGTCCGGACTTTGTAAGCTCAGCGAGTGACGCTCCTGTGGCCTCTAATTGCACGATGACCAATTTAATGTCGTCGTCCATGGTTTGCATAGTTGTTGTCGCTTTGTCTGATCGCTGCATGCCTGTAGAATTACAACCTGCTATGATCAGGAATACTACGATAAGCATTGTGAATACAAAAACAACCGATTGATTAGTTCGCTTCATGGCGTCCTCCTAAGTAGAGTGGATCTGTGTATCATGTGTTTCAATGTTTGAATAGATTAAACCGGCTTCCCCTTTGCCGATCTCAGCTTATTCTCTATATATCAAGGTCAACTAAATTGGGCAGGTAATCAATCGGCCAAAGGGATGAAAAAAGGATTAAGTCGTTTGATGTGGGGAAATTACTCGGGTATGGTTACTATATAGTGATATTCGGTTTTAGGTTTTTTTATACTCAAAGGGTGTTTTACGTAACATCAGTATATAATTACTCCTCAAGTAGTGAAATGGATTCGACTGCTTTCTGAAATTCTTTCGAGGTGTGAGCATACCTGGCTATCTGTACTCTACTATGGAGCGCCAGCTTCTCCAATATATTATGAACGTGGCTCTTTACGGTATACGTGGAAATATGAAGCTTTTTTGCTATTTCCTTGTTGGTCATTCCGTGGGAAAGAAATTTAACTACTTGCAGTTCACGCCGTGTCAAGCGAACCGCATCCAACAGATTGTGGGAAGATTCACCTGCCTGCCCGTTGATTGCCTTAGTGACAATCTGAGTAAAGAGTGATTCGGTTAATGGAGGCGGCAACACCTTTTCTCCTTTGGCGACCTTTCGAATAGTTTTCACAAACTCGCTTACTGTTGCATCCTTAAGGATGAATCCTGATACTCCTGTCTGCACAAATTCATAAACGTCATCCTGAGTCGGAATAAGATCCATTGCAATTATATGAATATCCGGAGATTTTTTCTTTATGTTATTGACCAAATGTAAGCTGTTTTGATTCCGAAGGCCGAGATCGATGAGTATAATAGCGGGTTTGTATCCCTCTATTTTCTTAAAAATGGTTTCATTCGTACCGTGTGCAGTCTTGACAAACAAATCGTCGTGTTCATTGATTATCGATATAATACCTTCGCGAAGCAGTCGATTATCCTCGATGAGAAGCATACGGATTTTATCCATTGGATAGGAACACCTCCTTTAGTGTCAATAGGCGGTATCAGTACCATATTTATATAATGTAAGTATTACTGCACAAAAAATCAAGTTTCATATGAGCAAGTAAACGCCCTTACAGACAGATCTAATGTTGTTGTACATCCACTGAAGAGTTATATAATAGATTAATTCGGAACCGCCCGGCATCCCCAACCGGAATGATTCTGTTTGTTTTGTGAACGTCCGAAACGCGGCGGGCGGTAAAAAATATCTACCTCCCTCGCTCATTCCCGACATTACATATACTGAGTCTTCGGCGCAATCGATGTAATCAAAAAAAACGCGGTTTTTCCCTCTTCAATGTGTCCGAAGCTTGAATATACACACTATCGACGGCATTCACGTATCCCTTCACACGATCCACATCGTACACAGCGACAGTGATCGTTGTGTGAATATCTTCTTTCAGTTGTTCGAATGATTGTCGTGCAAAATTGTTCGCAAACGCCGGCATCTCTCC
>PWYR01000041.1 GCA_003567775.1 Ignavibacteriales bacterium
ATAATCCGCTGTTAATTTTCATGCAACATTCGGCGACGGATTTCTGTTATAATGATAAGTAATTAATAAAATCCACCAAATAATTTGTCGCCGAACATGAAATATTTAATTCCGCTGCTTGCGTTTTTTTTCATTTTGTCGCCGGTATACACCCAATCCATAACCGGAAATGTAATCGATGCAGAAACAAAACAACCTGTCTACGGAGCTAACGTTTATTTACTAAATGCCGGATCCGGCGATGTCACAAAGAGAAACGGTACGTTTTCTATCCCTGCCCCGTTTGATTTTCCCGATACAATACGGGTTTCATATGTAGGTTACCGCACATATAATGTATTACTTGACGATGATCATATCGATAAAATATTGACAATACTTTTTGTACCGGCGCCGGTTCAGTTTGAAGAGATCGTTGTTACGTCGCTGCGTCCCGAACAGCAGATGCGTCATGTTGCAACCAGCGTCGATGTGCTCGATGCCGGCGCGATGACGGGAACACGGACGCACTATATGGACGATGCATTGCAGTTCATCCCCGGCGTGCATGTACACTCGCGGCATAATCAGGATGAAGCGCGCATTTCAATCCGCGGATCGGGCATACGAACGAACTGGGGAGTTCGAGGTATTAACGTTATGATAAACGGTATCCCCCTCACCGATCCCGACGGCTTAACGGATATCGATGCGGTCGATCTCGGTATTGTTGACCGGGTTGAGGTGCTTCGCGGTCCGGCGTCTTCCTTATATGGAAGCGGGGCAATCGGCGGAGCGATAAACTTTATTTTCGGCGAACGCTATCGGCCGTTCGGCGTACACGTTTCATCATCGGCAGGAAGCTATAATTTCCAGCGGCACAGTGTTTCACTCTACGGCGCCCGCGATTCGTTCTCGTATTATCTCAGTGCATCCTACCATAAAAAAGACGGATACCGCGACAGGAGCGGCGGCAACTCGCAGCGTGTGTTCGGACGGTTTACCTTTGCTCCCGACGATCGGTCCGACGTCGAGCTGCTTGCATTCTGGCGCGCCATCAATTTCGATTTACCGGGAAGTCTGACGCACGAACAATTCGACACGAACCCCCGGATTGCAAGTCAGGGCGCCATCGATGGACAATGGCGGAAGGAAAAGACACGCTCGCGCCTCGGTCTGAGATACCGGCGTGAACTTGATGATCGTTTATCGGTTGCTATATCGGGGTTTTATGGAGAGCATGCGACGCCGTATCATCCTATTTTTATGGTGCTCGAAGAAGATTTTAGAACATCGGGAATCGACGGGAGGATCGAAGCGGATCTCCCGGTTGCAAATCGGTCAAACAGAATAATCATCGGCGCCGAGCGTCAGTATATAACCGGCGGTGCGCGGTATTATGTGAACAATACAGGACAGCGAGGGGATCTCGGCAGGAACGAACAGATCGGCGTCGAGAAAACCGGGGTATATATGCAGGATGAATTTTTTCTTCATCCGGGATTCACGCTTACAATGGGCGGAAGATACGATCATCTTTCGTATGATTTTATCGATCTCATAGGAGATGGTTCGTTTACCGATTCGTTCGATCGATTTACACCCTCAATAGGTTTTGCGTATGAGCCGGCGCCGGGATTTATTATTCATTCGAATTACAGTGAAGGGTTTGAACCGCCGGCGATCACCGAGCTGCGCGGTGCAGATTTCCGGCTTGATCCGATTCGCTCGCGAAATATCGAAGCGGGTGTACGCGCATCTGCCGGCCGGCATACGGAAGCGGCATTCAGCGTCTATACAATGAGCATCAGGAACGATATTATTCCGTATACGGTCGGATTTCAGACACGCTACCGCAACGCCGAAAGGACACGACACAACGGTTTCGAAGCGTCGGTTAGATCCGGCATCATTCGAAATACCCGCATAAAAATTGCATATACTTATTCCGATTTTCGGTTTGTCACCGATGCGGATCACGACGGGAATCGGGTCCCCGGAATTCCCGAACATCGTCTCACAGGCGGCATACGCTTTGAGATACCCGGCGGCGTGTATATAGGTTCGAGCATAGTATGGAACGGGAGCTATTATGTAAACGACGCCAACACCGATTCGCACGATGCGTATACATTAGTATCTGCATATGCGGGATATAATTGGCGCATGATTACATTCCGGATGTCGGTCGAGAATTTACTCGACGAGCGTTATGCGTCTTATGTCCGCACCAACGAGGCACAGCAGCGTTATTTCGAACCGGGAGACGGGAGGGGAGTGTTTTTCGGGGTTGAAGTGAAGTATTAAAGCTTGATTCTCATCCCTTAAATTAATACTTTATCAGTATATGAGTACAATAGTTGAACATCCACATATCGTTAAAAAAGAAACGACTAACGAACCTATCATCAAAGGTACGAATATCTCTGTACGTGCAATAGCAGAATTGTGGCTTGCCGGTGTACAACCTGAGGAAATAAAACTGCATATACCGCATATTTCACTTGCACAGATATTTGATGCACTCAGTTACTATCACGATTATAAAAACGATATTGATTCATATATAGAAAAGAATAAAATACCGGAAAGTATGCGTGGTACGCGTTTATCTGGATGAGGATGTTTCAGTATTATTCGCTTCTTTGCTGAAAGCGAGATCAATTGATGCTGTTACTGCACGTGAAGAAAATATGTTGGGTGCTGAAGACGAAGCACACCTTAAAAAATGTATTGAGTTGAAAAGGATTTTACTTAGTCATAATCGAACCGATTTTGAAGAATTATATGCAAGCTATATCCAGTCAGAAATCAGTATCCCGGGTATTATAATCTTGACCCGCCAGCGTGATATATTCGATCTTGCAAAACGAATAACGAAATTCTTCGCTGAACATCCCGATATTAGCAATCAACTTTGGTATTTATAATTTTTTTATTTCCCTGTTGTATCAATGATAATGGTTCCTCTCTAAATCGTTGGTTGTAAAAACTCACCAGCGATGCATTGAACCGGGTGATGTGAGAGGCATGTTTTTTGGGGTTGAACTGAAATATTGAATGAGCAAAGAGCATAGCGCATAGAGCAAAGCGAATTGAGAAGAGCGAAGAGATTCTATGCTCTCTGCCCTCTGCCCTCTGCCCTATGCTCCATGCCCCGTAACCCTATCACCTCGCCGGGTACTCCGGCTCTATCCGCCAATCCACCCGCTCCGCAGGTGCATCTTTCATCCAGATCTTTTCATCGAATACCGTGCGGATGGTATAATCCGGGTCGGCTGCTTTTTTGTACGCCTCGTCATACTTGATCATATCGATCGTTTCCCACGGGCAATATTTCGAGCATAATTTACAGCCGATACATATATCAAGATCAATTTCAACAAGTTTTTTTCGCTGCGGTTCTTCAGGACCCGGTACAATATAAATACAATCGACCGGGCAGAATTCAATACATACCTCGCATCCCGTGCAACCATACTGATTGATTACGGCGAGCTCTCTCGGTTTTTTTTTCATCGGCCGCAGATCGACACTCTCATGATCAAGCGGCATCGTGGACTGATCTGACATTGGTCCTCCCTTTTCGGAATTATTCACAAGTTAAACTTTCTCAACCTTCATACACTCATCGATACAATTAACTAATATGTCTATTTCTTCAATTGTATTATAAAAATGCGGTGATACACGAACACATTCACCACGAACCGCAGTATGCACCTTTCGTTCGGTCATCACCTGTACGAGCGCTTCTGTATCTACCGGTTTGAATGAAACGATACCGCTTCGTTCAGACCGGTCTGAGGGCGTGATGTAAGTAATATCCCGTTCATCCAGTTGAGCGATTAGATGATCGGTGAGATCGAGAATATGTTCACGTATTGACTCAATGCCGACATCGAATAAAACATCCAGCGATGCTCCCAGACCGATAATTCCGGCAGAATTCAGCATCCCATTTTCATAACGCCTTGCGGTCGGATCGAGTTCAAGTTTGAAATCCCGCATTCGTTCAAAATAATTACTAACGCTCGTCCAGCCGACGTATGCCTGAGTTATCCGGGATTGAATTTCTTCGGTAAGATAGATGAATCCTACGCCTTCAGGTCCCATAAGCCATTTGTGGCTTCCGCTAGCGAGGAAATCTATTTTCGTCTTATCGACGTCTATCGGCGCCGCGCCCGCGGATTGAATAACATCGACGGAGAAAATAATTCCGTGTTTTCTGCAAAAAGCGCCGAGCGCCTCAAGATCGGTGAGAAAACCATTAAGATATTGCACGTGGCTGATAGATATCAATCTTGTCCGGGGTGTTACTGCCGGCATTATTTTTTCCAGCGGTATAGTATTGTTGTAAGGTTCAATAAAATCGATCTCAACGCCTCGCCGTTCGAGGTTCATAAACGGGTACACGTTCGACGGGAATTCCATCGTATTGAGCAGAATTCTGTCGCCGGTTTTCCAATCAAGACCGTTTGCAAGGATATTGAGACCGTCCGATGTATTGTCGACGAATGCAATTCGTTCCGGTACTGTACCGAACAGGCGGGCAAGTTTCTCTTTTGTGGAAAAAAGCTGTTCCGTGAGGAAATCGAAATTGTCGATAGAATTCGATGATCTGTTATTAAGATATTTTACCACACTGTCGGTTACGGGTTTTGATAAAGGGCTGATCGCAGCATGGTTGAGATATGTTATACCTTCTTTAATATGGAAAAAAATCCCTCGAAATGATTCCGGATTATGCATAATTTATACTGTAATTTATAGATGAATTGTCTGATCAATATAATGAGAATGATGCATATTGGCAATAAATTGAGCGATTTTACGTAAAAAGATATGATTGACATTGGCTTGTAATTTAACTATCTTTTTAACTTAATATATTTAATAGTAAAGTTCAAGCATATTCATATTGCTGTGAAGAAGAGAAGTTCAGGAGTTTCTAATCTAAATGTTAAGTCGTCGGGAGCGGAGTAAAAAACCTCCTAAAAAATATAATATTTTTCTTGTTCCGGAAGGTGAATTGGGAAAATCACATTCACTCCGGGTATCGATGCTCGGCATATTATTATCATTTCTCGCTTCGTTCCTTTTTATTGTTGCAACAGTCATTGCAGTTTTGGTGTATACCCCGGTCGGTTCTGTAATCACTATACCGAATCCGCATCTTGAAGAACGTTATGTGAGTGAATTGATGCAGGTTCAGGATCGACTCAATCGTATGACCGAAGATGTATTATTTATGCGAGAGTATAATTTACAAATGAGGCGGGCGCTTGGTGAAAATGATGTACAACGGGATACCCTTGATATGATGGCGGCAGCCGCCTCGCCGGAAAGACAACGGCAAAATTTTTTCCCGGAAGTTGATCGAAACGATGCAGATTTATACTATTCCGCAGACGATTACGGAATATTAGGATTAACAACCGGACCAATACGGATATCGCCTTCAATTGAGTCAAGGTTCCGTCCGACGCTGCCGATTTCGTTGCCTGCCGACGGGTATATTACACGTAGATTTGATATGGGGGGCGGGCATGCAGGTATAGATATTGCCGGCAAAATCAATACTCCTATTGCGGCGGTTGCCGATGGAACAGTATTATTCTCGGGGTGGACATACCACGACGGGAATATGGTGATTATATCACATGGCGGCGGGTATTTTTCTGTTTATAAACATAATCAATCGAACTTAGTTCGTCAGGGTGCAATTGTACGACGTGGTGAAACAATTGCACTACTCGGTAACACCGGTAAGCAGAGTTTCGGACCCCACTTGCATTTTGAATTATGGCGAGACGGGGTTCCACTTGATCCCGCGTACTATTTATTTGATATGAAAGATTCATTATAAAAAAAGGAGCTCAATTGTTGGGAAAAAATGATAATGTAAAGGATTTGAACCTTATTGGAACGGGAACAACGGTCGAAGGAAAAATTAAAAGTCAGGGAAGTATTCGCATAGATGGAAAGTTAATTGGCGAATTGGTTGTGAGTGAAAATGCGTTTTTGGGTGAGAGCGGTCAGATTGAAGGTACGGTAAATGCACGAAACATCACCATAGGAGGCAAAGTGCATGGGGAAGTTATCGCTGCCGAGAAATTAGTGTTCGAGAGTAAGGCGAATGTGAAGGGAGAGATCAAAGCTGCCAAACTGATTATCGAAGAAGGTGCGGTTTTCGACGGTACGTCTGTTATGACTAATGAAAAGCCACAACAACAAAAAACACCGGGACAAAAAACCTGATATGATTTCTCGAAAGAACGATAACGATCAGGATTCATCTCGTTCATCGTTCGTTCGATTACTGGCAACTACTCGTGATATCAGCCCGTATCTTGGACTCGGGCTTCAACTGGCTGCTTCAATTCTTGTATTCCTCTTTTTAGGACGATGGGTTGACGGAAAACTGGGTACGTATCCGGTATTCATGATTATCGGTGCGTTTATAGGTGGCGCCGGAGGGATGATTAGTTTTATTAGAACAGTTTTAAAGCACGAGAAAAGTATCAAGCGTAAGAAAAAAGATAATGAAAACTAATTGGGGGTTCCCGAAACGTGTGTTTCTCACGCTAACCCTTATTACTGCTATCGGTATCTATCCGCTGATTTACTACGGCAGCCCTGATATTATTAAAGGTATAATCGCCGGGTGTGTAATCAGTGTAATCAACGTTTTCTTCGGGTACGTTGCGATCGAATATGCGTTTGATAAATCGAACAAAACCTTTATGAAAGCCGTTCTTGGGGGAATGGGTATCCGGCTTGTTGCTACGTTGACTGCGGTCCTTGTTCTTATTGAAGTGTTTGAATATCATATTATGAGTTTTGTTTCATCGTTGCTCATTTTTTATTTTATTTTTCTGTTATATGAGCTAGTGTATTTTAACAAAAAATTATCAATGAGGAAATGACAAATTTAGATGACTATACCATCACGAGCGGCGATACGGTTGCAGCCGGGAACACCGGCGATACGGGATGGATACTCGACTACGTAACCGATAAAAACTATCTTGAATTCAAGCCGTTTGGAAAGATCGCGCTTCCACAGTTTGAAACGATCGATCTATTCGGGTTGTCGATCAACTTGTCGCCGACGAAATATGTGGTCTATATGTGGTTTGCCGCACTCATTGTATTTGTTATGATGGTACTCGTTGCACGCAGCTATCGAAAAAGCGTCGTTCCTCAGGGGTTTGCAAATTTTATTGAAGTCTTTATACTTTTTATTCGCGACGAGATTGTACGACCGAATATAGGCGATAAAGCCGACCGCTATATGCCGTTTCTCGCTACAATTTTCTTTTTTATTGCGACGTGTAATTTAATGGGGCTTGTGCCCTGGGGTGTTAGCTCAACCGAAAACATCAGCGTAACCGCGGGTCTTGCTCTCACATCGTTTTTTATGATTCAAGCAGCGGGAATGAAGAATAACGGTGCCTGGGGCTATTTGAAAGGATTGGTGCCTCACGGACTACCGATGTTCATCCTTCCGGTTATGATCGTTGTGGAGTTTCTCGGATTATTGACGAAACCTTTTGCTCTTACCGTTCGACTTTTTGCGAACATGACTTCGGGTAAAATAGTCATACTATCATTGATCGGATTGATATTCTTTTTTCAGAATGTAATAGTGATCCCGGTATCAATACTATTTACGTTGTTTATTATGCTTTTAAAGATGTTTATTTCACTTTTACAAGCTTATATTTTTACCATGCTCAGTGCACTGTTCATCGGTATGGCGGTGCACCAAGAGCATTAATTAGTATTTCCAAATAAATCATGTTCATATAACTGATAATAATCTATTAGGAGGCATATAATGGACGCATTAGGAATCGCGTATTTAGCCGGTGGCTTTGGCGCCGCCTTAACAATTATTGGAGCGGCATTCGGTATTTCTAAAATAGCTGCGGCAACTATGGAAGCCAGCGGGCGCCAGCCGGAAATTGCAGGAGATGTTCGTACATCGATGATTATTGCAGCGGCGCTTATCGAAGGCGTTTCGTTGTTCGCACTTGTTATCTGTATATTACTTGCACTGAAAGTATAAACCAATCCCGATACGGGAAGTAACAGTAACTAAAGAGATAAATCTATGCTTAACGTTGATCCGGGTTTAATAATCTGGACAGTGGTTACTTTTGGTATCCTTCTTCTCCTTCTTCGCTTGTTTGCCTGGAAGCCGATCATGAGTGCGCTTGATGCACGTGAGAAGAACATCCGGACATCCCTCGAAAAGGCAGAGAAAGCACGGGATGAAGCCGAGCGAATTCTTCAGGAAAACAAGAAAAACCTTGAGCAGACGGAAGAACAGGTTCAGAAAGTTTTAAAGGATGGTAGAACACTTGCCGAGAAAATGCGCCAGGAGATGATCAATAAGGCAAACGACGAATCCCGTCGAATGATCGAAAATGCCAAGGAGCAGATCAACCGGGAAAAACAAGAAGCGATGAATGAATTGCGGGGTGAAGTCGCGCGGCTTGCAGTCCAGGCGGCAAGCAAAATACTCGATGAGAAACTTGATGAGAAGAAGCATAAAAAAATCATTGATAAATTTATTGATGATTTGCCAGGTAATTGACAGGACTTAATCTATGTCACATTTTCGTGTCGCACGACGATATGCCCGTGCACTTATAACATTAGCGGAAGAACAGGACAAACTCGAAACTATCGTTGTAGACCTTAATCGCGTATCATCGCTCGTTGGGTCGTCTCGTGAGCTGACGCTATTTCTTAAAAACCCGTCGTACGGGAAGGAGAAAAAGCGTAAAGTTCTCGATGAACTATTCTCCGGAATGGTTGATGATTTAACGAACAGGTTTATTGTATTGCTCGTTGAGAAAGGCAGGCAAGGAATTCTCCAGGAGATCATAAACCATTTCAAACTACTGGTTGATGAAAGGATGGGAATCGTTCGGGCGGATGTGCGTTCGGCGATCGCGCTGGATAAGAAGCAGGAGAAAAGTTTGAAAAAGCAGCTCGAAGGATACACCGGGAAGAAGGTTGAAATAACATTCAGTTTGGACCGGAGTCTTCAGGGTGGATTCCTAGCCCGATTGGATGATACAGTGTTTGATGCAAGTATACGGCGACAGCTTGAATTGCTCGAAAAGAAATTTTTGTCCAATGGATCGTTTACCAAATGATAGAAAATTGTTTTAATCTAATAAGGGATGAAATATGGCAGAAGTAAGACCCGATGAAGTAGCCGCGATTCTGCGGAAACAAATTGCCGGTTTTGAAAAAGAAGTCGATATCTATGATGTCGGTACCGTTATTCAGGTGGGCGACGGAATTGCACGCGCGTTTGGGTTATCAAAAGTGATGGCAACGGAGCTTGTTGAATTTCCTAACGGCAGTTATGGTATGGTTCTGAATCTCGAGGAGGATAATGTCGGGATAATTCTTTTTGGCGACGATACCGGTATCAGAGAAGGGGATACGGTGAAACGGACAGGGCGCGTTGCATCTATGCCGGTCGGTGATAATATGCTCGGTCGTGTAATCAATCCTATCGGTCAGCCGATTGACGGCAAGGGTCCGATAGAAACAAAAGAGTTTCTTCCCATCGAACGAAAAGCGCTTGGTGTTATTACACGCCAGCCCGTGAAAGAACCAGTCCAGACCGGTATTAAAGCAATTGATGCTATGATACCCATCGGACGAGGCCAACGTGAGTTAATAATCGGAGATCGTCAGACCGGTAAAACTGCGATCGCCATAGATACAATCATTAATCAACGGCATACGCATACCGAAGAGGGAAAGAAAGAAGGTGTAAATCCGTTATACTGTATATATGTTTGTATCGGACAGAAAGGTTCAACCGTAGCACAGGTGGTGGATAAACTTGAAGAAATGGGAGCTATGGAATACACAACAGTGATTGTTGCATCGGCGAATGACCCGGCGCCATTGCAGTTTATTGCACCTTATTCGGGAGCGACGCTCGGTGAGTATTTCCGTGATAAAGGACGGCACGCAATTGCAATCTATGACGATCTCTCGAAGCACGCGCAAGCATACCGGCAGGTATCGTTGCTGCTGCGGCGTCCACCGGGACGCGAAGCGTATCCGGGCGATGTGTTTTATCTGCATTCGCGTTTGCTCGAAAGAGCATCAAAGCTTAACGACGAATTGGGAGGCGGCAGCTTAACTGCACTGCCGATCATTGAAACCCAGGCAGGCGACGTGTCGGCATATATTCCGACAAACGTTATCTCCATTACCGACGGGCAGATTTATCTTGAACCGAACCTCTTTAATGCGGGGGTGCGTCCGGCGATTAACGTGGGTATTTCGGTTTCACGCGTTGGAGGTAATGCGCAGATTAAAGCTATGAAAAAGGTTGCCGGTCACTTGCGACTTGAGCTTGCACAGTACCGTGAACTTGAGGCGTTTTCAAAGTTCGGCTCGGAACTCGATAAAGCAACGCAAGCCCAGCTTCGCAGAGGTCAGCGACTGGTTGAGTTGTTAAAACAGGGACAATATGTACCGGCGCCGGTTGCAAAACAGGTGGTCGGCATATTCGCAGGTACAAACGGATATCTTGACAGTATTCCCGTTCATGAAGTGGCGCGGTTCGAGGCGGAGTTCCTTGAGAGAATGGAATTAAAGCATAACGATATTTTAAAAGAAATTGCAGAGAAGAAAGTGTTAAGCGACGAGTTGACAGAGAAACTGCACGAGATTCTCAAAGAGTTTACCGAGTCATTTAAAGTATCGTTGAAAGAAACAGGAACTGCGGCGTAGTTATAAGCATATACGTGTAACAATAGATACCATTTATGGCTACTTTACGTGAAATTAAACAACGGATAAACGGTGTAAAGAAAACGCAACAGATCACCAAGGCGATGAAAATGGTGGCTGCTGCCAAACTTCGCCGCGCGCAAAATAAAATTCTCTCTGCACGACCTTTTGCATACGAACTTGCCGATCTGCTCGGCCATCTTGTGCAGCAGGTCGATGTCAGTTTAAATCCATTGTTGAAACCGCGGGAGGTCTCGAATGTCTGCCTGGTCGTTGTCACATCCGATCGGGGATTGTGCGGCGGATTTAACTCGAACCTGCTGCGATCCGCTGTTGCACATATCAATAAACAATACAAGACTCATCAGGAACAAGGGACGTTGAAATTGGTATGTATCGGTCGGAAAGGATATGAGTTTTTCAATCGACGGAATTATCAGATTCATCGTCGATATATCGGGTTGTTCGGAAAATTGAATTTTTCCGGAGTTCAGGATATTGTCGAAGATATGAAAGATGATTATTTAAACGGTGTTTTTGATAAAGTCGAGGTCGTATTTAATGAGTTCAAATCTGTTGTCGTTCCGAGAATTGTATTTGAACAATTTCTTCCTATACCGCCGAAGGAAATTAAAGAAGAATCAAAATTGAGAGGACAGGTAGATTATATTTACGAGCCGTCGCCCGAGGAGATCGTTAATAAATTGATCCCGAAACATCTTGATACCCATTTCTGGCGTGTATTGCTCGAATCAAACGCCGCCGAAGAAGGATCACGCATGGCTGCGATGGATGCGGCTACTGAAAATGCTAAAGAACTTATTCACAATCTGAACTTAACGTACAATAAAGCGCGTCAAACCGCTATTACAACCGAAATTATGGATATTGTCGGCGGTGCAAACGCGCTGGAAAGCAGCAACTGATAGCCGTAAAGCCGTTGACTTATTTCAATCCATTGCCTATTTTACATTATTGGTTAGTATAGAACATTCATTAGCTTCGAGGCCATTGGTATGGAGCAACTGGCAGTAATAATAGTTTTGAGCTACCTGGTCGGATCGATCCCTACCAGTATAATTTATAGTAAATACTTCCGCGGAATTGACATACGAAAATACGGAAGCGGCAATCCGGGTGGTACTAATGTCTTTCGTGTGTTGGGTTGGAAACCCGGTGTCGGTGTTATGATATTCGATGGGTTAAAGGGGTTTATCGCTGTTGCAATAATTGCGCGTATTTATTATGATCCCGTGCTTGCCGGCGGCGACTTACTGATCGAAGAATTTACTCTTGTTCAAATTATTGCAGGTGCGTCCGCAATTCTCGGTCACATCTGGACCGTTTTTGCAGGATTTAAAGGCGGTAAAGGTATCGCGACTGCCGCGGGTATGCTCGTCGGCATTGCGCCGGTTGAGTTTACAGTATCAATGGTAGTCTTTAGTATAGTTTTGGTGTCATCACGTTTTGTTTCGCTCGGTTCTATTAGTGCGGCTGTCGCTTTTCCGCTCACCCTCTTTTTCCGGTGGAATGTGTTTAACGCCGAAATCCAGGATTATTTTGTTCTCGTTTACTTCAGCATCGGTATTGCCGCGCTCTTGATATATACACACAGAAGTAACATTAAACGACTAATAAAAGGGACGGAGAATAAACTGTCTTCTATCTCTCTCAGGAGTAAAAGCAGGAAGGATATGACAAAGGAGCCCCGTACGGAATGACCATAACTGTTCTTGGCGCCGGAAGTTGGGGTACGACGCTTTCGATCCTCCTCTACACCGGTCATTACAATGTTACTTTATGGACGTATAGAGACGACCATGCGAAAAGCATGCGAGAGACTCGTTTTAACACGGAATTTCTCCCCGATGTACCTCTTCCGGACGATTTACATATTTCGAGCGATCTTGCATCGACAGTCAATCAGGCGGAGATGATCGTAGCTGCTATACCAACGCAATATGTTCGGTCTGTGTTTGCACAATTAAGCGATATAGATCTTTCCGATAAAATCATTGTGAACGTTGCGAAAGGCATCGAAAACGAATCGCTTATGACGATATCCGAGATTATCGAAGATTGTTGCCCGACGGTCAAAGCGAGGAAACAATCTATTCTCTCGGGACCCAGCCATGCGGAGGAAGTATCGCGCAACGTTCCTACCGCGGTAGTTGCAGCATCGCCAAGTATTGAAACCGCAAAACTTGTTCAGCAAACTTTTCTTACCCCGTATTTTCGTGTCTATGCAAGCGCCGATTTACGCGGTGTGGAATTAGGCGGTTCTTTAAAAAACGTCATCGCAATTGCGGCAGGAATTTCCGACGGCATCGGGTTTGGCGACAATACGAAAGCCGCTTTGCTTACCCGTGGTATAGTAGAAATTACTCGGCTCGGTGTCGCTATGGGCGCCGACCAAAATTCATTCGCCGGTTTGTCCGGGATCGGTGATTTAATCGTTACGTGTACGAGTAAGCACAGTAGGAATCGCTATGTCGGTGAACAGATAGGTCAAGGCCGAAAACTCAGCGAAATATTAAAAGAAATGATTATGGTTGCCGAAGGTGTCGCCACAACCAAATCGGTGTATGAACTTTCGGTGCAGTATAATATTGATATGCCGATTTCAACTGAAGTATATCGGATGTTGTTTGAAGAGAAGGACCCGCATCAGGCAACCGAAGAGCTTATGACGCGGGATGCAAAAATTGAATTGTAATGTCATCTTCACAGGGTCAACATCCTCTTGATACTCCTATTACGTTCGTTAAGCGTGTAGGGCCCCGCCGCGCGGATGTGTTTGCCTCAATTGGAATACATACCGTCCGCAATCTTTTTCATATGTATCCGCGAAAGTATCTCGATCGCAGTTCTATTGTGAAGATAAACGACCTCTGGCAATATGTCGACACCGGCATGGAAGTTACCGTCGTTGCGGTTGTGCGCGGAAAAGATATTGTCCGGAGCTATAAAAAACGAGAGCGGTTTATTCTGGTTGTGGGAGATGAACAATCGTTTATGGATTGTATCTGGTTCCGGCGTGTACGAACAATGGAACGAATCTTTCGAAAAGGCGAACGTCTTGCTATCTCCGGGCAGGTAACTGATTTCAACGGTACTTTGCAAATGGTGCATCCGTCTTTTGACCGGCTATCGCCTCAAAAAGATGATGACGAGGAGTATAACTGGGAGGAGATGTTTAACACCGGACGTATTCTACCGATATATACCGAAACCGCCGATATGAAAGAAGCCGGACTGGAGGGGAGTGTTCTTCGTTCTATAGTGCTGCAGGCATTTGAGAAATTCGGTGATCATCTCGAGGAGCATCTGCCGGAAGAGCTGATCCATCGCCGTAATCTTATCAAGTACCCTTTAGCGTTGCAAACCGTTCATTTCCCCAAGTCTGCCGAAGCTATTCAACGATCTCGCGAGCGGTTGAAATATGATGAGCTATTTTTCTTGCAAATGTTGCTCGGTTATCGCAGGCGGGGGGCGCGGCGAGTGCCGGGAATCTCTTTCAATGTGAAGAGCGATTTAGCGAGAACACTTGTTAACCGTCTCCCGTTTTCTCTTACCATTGCACAAAAGCGGGTCATAAAAGAAATAGCAGCGGATATGGAAAGCAATAAGCCCATGCACCGCCTCTTGCAAGGAGATGTTGGAAGCGGTAAGACGATTGTTTCGGTTCTTTCAATGCTTGTTGCGGTAGACAACGACTACCAGGCAGTGTTTATGGCGCCGACCGAGATACTTGCTGTACAGCATTTTACAAACATAAGCAGATTGTTGGAACCGATCGGTCTTCAACCGGTATTGCTTATCGGTAGTCAGAAAAAGAACGAGCGTAAACCTATTGAAGAATCCGTCGCCGATGGAAGCGCAAAGGTGATTATCGGTACGCACGCGCTTTTTCAGGAAAGCGTGTCATTTAACAAGCTCGGATTCATAATAATCGACGAGCAGCACCGGTTCGGAGTTATGCAGCGACTCAGGTTATATGAAAAAGCGAAAACTCCGGAAACAAACGGTCGCGCTCCCGATCTTTTAGTTTTAACCGCCACCCCGATTCCCCGAACATTATCGTTAACATTATACGGCGATCTTGATACCTCAATTCTCGATGAACGCCCGCCGGGACGAAAGCTCGTGAAAACTGCCGTACGAACTAAAAATGAGCGGGATAAAGTGTATGTGTTTGCCCGCGACGAGGTTAAAAAAGGAAGACAGGTGTATGTTGTCTATCCGCTCATCGAACAATCCGAAAAGATCGACTTGAAGGCTGCGAAAGAAGGATATGAGGAACTGCAAAAGGGAATTTTTAAGGATTACACTGTTGCCCTGTTACACGGTAAAATGGCGCGTGAGGAAAATGAAGATATTATGAGTCGATTTCGGGACGGAAGGATCGATGTTCTGGTTGCTACGACCGTAATCGAAGTCGGGGTTGATGTACCCAATGCAACTATTATGATAATAGAACACGCCGAACGTTTTGGTTTATCACAGCTTCATCAGTTGCGTGGACGTGTCGGGCGGGGAACGGATCAATCGTATTGTATTCTTATTCATTATCTCAGTCCGTATAATAAAGCTGCTGCATTCAATCGTGGTTCGCTCACAGATCGATCTCTTCAGAAGGAAGAGGAAAAGCAGAAGGGAATGGTGCGGCTTGAAACAATTAGCTCAACCGAAGATGGCTTCAAGATTGCCGAGGTTGATTTAAAACTTCGCGGACCGGGTGAGTTTTTCGGAGTCAGACAAAGTGGTTTTCCCGAATTGAAGCTCGCTTCGCTTGTTGATGATAAAAAGTTATTAGACCAAGCCCGCACCGATGCATTTGCAATTGTGAAGAGCGACCCGCATCTTCGTGAAACATCGCACGAATCATTACGACATTATTTTGATCATTATATGAAGCCATTGCTCGACCTTACGCAAGCAGGATAATCACGATAGCAATCGGGACTGAAACATGTTTGTTATTCTTTTTAATAAATCAACCGACTTATAGTTTTTTAAAATTACAATTCATCAATTCTCTGTTACACTCTCTTTCCATCGTCAATCGATAGCAAATCGTGTTGTAAAAAAAATTTCAATTAAATGCCTTTTTCACTTGACAAATGTTTATAAATGTTTATATTTACATCCAATTAAATGTTTTTTCGAAATAGAATAATTTCATGCAGATCGCTCTAACATATAACGTTAAGAAAGAGCACACGACAGCAAACGAAACAAGCGACTCTTTCGATCCTTCGAGTAACTCCGGCGAACGAATACCTTTAAGCTATGACGACACCTATGCGGAGTGGGATAGTTGGGAGACGATCAATGCGCTTCGCGATGCAATAGCAATCCGGTACGACGTACACATGGTTGAAGCCGATGAAGATGCATTCGAGAAGTTGCGATCGTTGCGACCGGATTTTGTTTTTAACATCGCCGAAGGTTTCAAAGGAGTATCGCGCGAAGCGCAGATACCTGTTATGTGTGAAATGCTGCAACTACCGTATCTCGGTTCCGATCCGCTTACATTGTCGCTCTGTCTTGATAAAGCGCGAACGAAAGAAATACTCAACTATCATAATATTCCGACTGCATCCTTCTTCGTTTGCGAACAAGCATCGTCATTGAACGGACATGCGTTAACATTCCCCCAAATCGTTAAGCCGCTGCATGAGGGATCGAGCAAAGGAATTTATAATAAATCGTTGGTTCATGCATACGATGAGTTGCGTCAAGAAGTCGAACGCATCATCGATCGGTACGGACAACCCGCCTTAATCGAATCATTCCTCCCGGGTAGAGAGTTTACTGTTGCATTAATGGGAAACGGAAATAAGGTTAAGCCCTTGCCGATTGTAGAGATAAAATATGATTCGTTACCTGAAGGCGTTAATCCGATTTATTCTTATGAAGCTAAATGGATCTGGGATACGCCGGATCAACCTCTTGAAATATTTTCATGCCCCGCAAAGATCGATCCGGCATTGCAAAATGAAATTGAGAAGATATGTATGGATACGTATCGTGTACTCAGATGTAAAGATTGGTCGCGCATTGATGTCCGGCTCGATGAGATGGATGTTCCACATATTATAGAGATAAACCCGCTGCCCGGCATACTACCAAATGAAGAAGATAATTCATGTTTCCCGAAAGCAGCCAGGGCGGCTGGGATCAGCTATCAAGAGTTAATAAAAAGAGTTATAGATGTTGCAAAGGAACGATGGAATATATAGGGATTTAAATGTGTTAAAGTATATACGAGATAATAAATTAATGCGATTGAATAAAGTAGGATTCGACTAATAACCACGGGCAATAAATGGACAAAAAGTTGCGGGTGCTCGTTTTATTTAACGACCCGGATTATCCGGGAGAAAACTCTCAGACCGTAGTCACTGCCGATGGAACGGTTGAGAAAAAAGCGTCTCTGAACACGAGTGCAATCGACGCGCCGGTTGTAGATACTTCAAACGAGGGATTGGAAATTGAGGTTGAAGCTATTTGTGAGTCGTTAGAGAAGAAAGGCATAACGGCGGCGTCTTTGAACTTGAAGAACGATACGGATTTGCTCATTGAAACGTTGCGCAATCGACAAATGGATGTAATATTCAACCTTGTTGAATCGTATCATAATGAGTCGGAGCCGGAGATGTATGTCGCAGGGTTATACGATCTTTATAAAATTCCGTATACCGGCGCTGCACCAAAAGCGCTTGGTAATTGTCTCGATAAAATTCTCACCAAACAATTGCTTCGGAGCCATCGAATACGTGTCCCGCGATATAAAGTTATTCATTCACTCCCCTTGCACGAACCCATCGGAATGCCGTACCCGCTCATAGTGAAACCCGTACACGAAGATGCAAGCGCGGGAATTGAGAACGACTCAATTGTAAGAAATCGGAAAGGGCTGCTTGAACGTATTGAGTACATACATCGATGGTTTAAACAAGGAGCGTTGGTCGAAGAGTACATAGAGGGGAGAGAGTTTAACGTTTCGGTAGTCGGGAATAAGCCGGCAATAACAATGCCCGTGTCAGAGATCGATTTTTCCGGTATGCCGGATCACCTTCATAAAATTGTAAGTTACCAGGCAAAATGGATACCCGACCATATTGCCTACAGACATACCGTACCGGTTTGTCCCGCAAAAATATCCGAACGGCTTTCACACACACTGAGCCGCACTGCGCTTTCATGCGTTCGGATTATGGAAACACGCGATTATGCACGGGTGGATATGCGCGTTACTGAAAACGGTAATATATATGTGCTTGAGGTTAATCCGAATCCCGATATTTCCCGCGATGCAGGTTTAATGCGTGCTACATCAGTATATGGTTGGGATCACGGTGAAACTTTAAGACGAATTGTTTACTATGCTTACGAAAGAAAATGAAAATATCGATACGATCGTTGCAAGAAAAGGATAAGGATGCTATTCGTGCAATCCTGCAAGAAGCACAAATGTTCCGTGATGATGAGATTGAAGTTGCATTCGAAGTCATTGACGAATACCTTGAGAATCCTGGAGAAAGTGATTATTGGTCGTATGTTGCCAATGATGAAAAAGATCGGGTTGCCGGTTTCACTATCGTCGGTCCGAACCCGATGGCAATCGGTACGTACGATCTCTACTGGATAGCGGTAGATCGAGCACAACAGCGAAGAGGAGTCGGAAGAGAATTAATCACCTATGCAGAAAATTGTGTCAAAGAACATAAAGGAAGATTAATCATAGCGGAAACTTCATCTAAACCGACATACTTACGAACGCGGAATTTTTATAAACAACAAGGGTACTCCGAACTCGCTCATATACGCGACTATTACGACGTAGGAGACGACCTCATCATATTCGGAAAATACCTGAAGGAGGTATAATGGAACTGTGGCAAGAACTGTTACGTAAAAGCGTCGATAGCGGAAAAGATATCGTTGACCGATTCGGTTTCGATCCAAAAGTTGCCGAACAACTGAATACATTGTTTCATATCCGTATCAATCCATATTATCTGAGTTTGATACGTTATCCGGGAGATCCGATCTGGCTTCAATGCATTCCGGATGAAAAGGAACTCGAGGAAAACCAATTCCCCGAAGATCCGCTGAATGAAGACGCCGATAGCCCGGTGCCGAGTATAACACATCGCTATCCCGATCGGGTGTTATTTTTAACCACAAGCCAATGTTCTATGTATTGCCGATTCTGTACGCGAAAACGGAAAGTAGGCGATTCCGATAAGATCAGTATGAAATTTATACAGGACGGACTCGCTTATATCCGGTCGCACCCTGAAATCCGCGATGTGATTCTTTCAGGCGGCGATCCGTTGATGCTTACGGATTATATGCTTGAGAAAATCCTTAAAGGATTGCGCGATATTCCTCATATCGAGATTATCCGTCTCGGAACAAAAATGCCGTGTGTCTTACCCCAGCGCATCACACCGAAATTGATCGAAATGATCAAAAAGTATCATCCGATATACGTTAACACACACTTCAATCATCCCTGGGAATGTACTCCCGAAGCGAAAAAAGCATGTGAGATGCTGGCGGACGCCGGCTGCCCTGTCGGCAACCAGGCGGTGCTTATGAAAGGGGTGAACGATGATCCGGATGTGATGCTCGAACTGATGCGTAAGTTGCTTGCAATGCGGGTGCGACCATATTATATCTATCAGGCGGATATAACAAAAAGCGCGAACCATTTTAGAACCCCGGTCAGCAAGGGATTGGAAATAATGGATAAACTTCGCGGACATACATCCGGTCTTGCCGTTCCCTATTATGTTATCGATGCACCCGGCGGCGGCGGAAAAATTCCTCTCCTGCCGCAATATGTCCTTGGGAGGAACGGTAACGATATCATCTTACGTAATTATAAATATGATATTTTTACCTATCCCGACGTCGAAGAGTCACCGACCGACGATGTAAAAATTGAAAAACGGTATATGAGGAAACCTCGAAAGCGAAAGGCGAAAAGACCGGCGAGAAAAGTTCCAACATCCAAGAACGATCAATAAAATGTAAGAAATGCCGCACGTCTCCACATAGTAGACTTGCGGCATTTTTCTTTTTGATGTATCCCGAATACTTACCGATCAATAAGTCACAATGTCCATCCCATAACAGTTGATTGTATTCAGAAAAACTGTTTTATTTAATAATACATCTTCGAAAAGTTTTAAGAAAGGCAGACAAAATGATTTATAACAAGTACTTTTTTGCTTTATTATTAGTCATTATTATCGCGCCGAATATATATGCAGACGGAATTGATCAAAAGATTGCGGGGTTTGATGAATACATCCGGCGCGGTATGGAGCAATGGAAAATTCCGGGTCTTGCCGTCGCTGTCGTGAAGGATGATGATGTGGTATATATGAAAGGGTTCGGACTGAGAAAATTGGGAGAAACGGAAAAAGTGGATGAGCACACATTGTTCGGGATCGCCTCGCTTTCAAAGGCATTTACCGGCGCTGCTATCGGAATGCTTGTTGATGAAGGGAAGTTGCATTGGGACGATCCGGTTGTTGATCATCTTCCCCATTTTCAATTATCCGATCGTTGGGTGACGCAAGAGATAACCGTTCGTGATCTTCTTATTCATAACAGCGGATTGGGAAGGATGATAGGAAATCGACTCCAGTTTATGACCCGCAAAGATCGCGATGAGCTTATGTATCGCCTGCGATATCTCGAACCCGAACGAAGTTTTCGATCTTCTTATGTATACAGTAATATGCTGTACATGGCGGCAGGTCAGCTTATTCCAGCCGTTACCGGGATGTCGTGGGATGATTTTATTAAAGAACGCATATTCCAACCCCTTGAAATGGAACTCAGCAATACGAGTATCAATGATGTACCCGATAACGGCAATGCCGCTTATCCCCATCAGGAAATAAGGGGAGAGGTACAGGTAATACCGAGACGAAATTTTGATAACGTGGGACCTGCTGCTTCTATCAATGCAAGCGTGCATGAGATGGTGCAATGGATGCGCTTGCATCTCGGTACCCCAGGCGTTATTAACGAAACAGAAATTATTCAATCGGAAACGATGCGGGTATTACATCACCCGCAAACGGTTATACCGGTTGAGAACCCAAAAAAGGAATTTGCAGCGTACGGAATGGGATGGGGGATACGTTTATACCGTGACCGGATAATATCACGGCACGCCGGTGCAGTCGACGGGATGAACTCATTTATTGCGCTTGTTCACGAAGAGAATCTCGGCGTGGTTATCCTTACCAATATCTTCAATGATTTTATGTATGCACTTGCCAATCATGTAATAGATTCAATCTTAGGTGTATCCGACGAACAAGACTGGCAGACAAAATATCTGAATGAATACGAGCAACGATACCGCGAAGTTAAGGAAAAACGGGAAGAAATTCATAATTCACGAGTTGCTAATACCCCGGCTTCCGTCCCTCCCGATTCTCTCGCCGGTCAGTATCGGGATTTACTATACGGTGATGTAACGGTATCGGTTAAAGATAATAATGTGTCTGTTATATTCTGGAATGATGAGACGCTTATTGCAGACCTTGAACATTGGCATTATGATACCTACCGGGCGGTCTGGCGTAATCCTGCCCAACGCGAAAAATTTGTCTGGTTTGATTTGGACAAAATCGGTGACGTTGCATATTTAAATATCGAATTTAATCTGCGACCGAATCTTATACAGATCGGCGCTTACCCTTCGGATTATACGAGGGTGGTGCGATATAGAAAAGTAGATTGAATTATAATATAACGGCTTGAATCTTGTGAAAATACTTCATACTGCAGACGTTCATTTAAAACATACCGGTGACGAACGCTGGGATACCCTGCAATCCCTTTTATCAATTGCACGGGATCAGAAGGTAAACATATTTGTTATCAGCGGTGATCTATTTGATAAAGATATCGACGCCGAAAATCTCCGTCCGAAAATACGCGACCTCTTTTCCGGCAACGAATTTCAGATAATTATTATTCCGGGAAATCATGACGCTCAGTTACTTGGTGATTTGTATTTCGGCAGCAACGCCGTTTTGCTCAATGATCCGTTTCAACCATATTTGATCGGTGATACTGCGTTCTATGGGATGGCATTCGAAACGATGGATGAACATCGTGTGCTCGAACGATTGCACGAGCTAAAATTGCACCTTTCATCCGAATATAAGAATATATTGCTCTACCATGGCGAATTGCTCGATGTTATGTTCACGCGGTCGGATATTGGCGCCGAAGATGAGACCGGGTACATGCCCGTTCGTCTCTCGTTTTTTAAAGAGTTACATATCGATTATGTGCTCGCCGGACATTTTCATACGCGTTTCGATATACGCTCTTTGCCGGACGGCGGTTACTTTGTCTATCCGGGTTCGCCGGTATCGATCACGCGTAGAGAAACCGGGAGGCGTCGAGTAAATATCTTTGAGGTCGGAAAACCTCCTATGGAATATTTACTTGATTCACCTCATTTTGAAGAAATGGAAGTTACGCTTGATCCGCTTGATAAAACCGATCCCGTAATAAGAATCGAAGAACAGTTGGCTGCCGCGCATCCGCATGCGAAAATTATTCTTATGGTTAACGGCTATATTAACAAAGATCTTGTGCGGCGAAGTGAAAAAGAACTGGTAAATGAAATCGCAGGACTGACACGGGAACGTTGCACAGAAGTTCGGTATGAGTTTCGAGATATTCAGTACATACTTCAAGATGATCTCTTTAAGTTGTTTATGACGAAGCTTGATACGCTCGATTACAACTCCGGGGAGCGGCAACGTATCAGAGAAATGGCTATGCGTGCAATGATAGAGGCAAAGAAATGAAGATAAACGAGTATGCAATACGCCGATACGGACCGCTGCACGATACCGGGAAAATTGAGTTGTCGGATTTCAATTTAATCTACGGCTATAATGAGGATGGGAAAACACTTACCATAGATGCATTGGTTAAACTGTTGCTTGGTAAAGCGTCGAAGGAACGTGATTTTTCGGCGATTCAACGTGTCGACGAAATGCCCGATGGGTATGTTGTTATTAGTGACAGAGACGATCGGCAATATAAGCTGCCGGATCACGGGTCGTTAACTTCAGTTGTAAATATCTCTGCCGGTGACTGTGGTAATATTTTTATTATTCGAAACAGCGATCTTTCGATAGTGAATGAACAGATGGTTTATACCGGAATAACCGAACGGTTGACCGGCCTGCGAACACGGTATATTAACGATGTGATGAGTAGTTTACGATCGTTAGGAAAACTCACCCCTACCGGGATGTTCGTTAATACGGGTGATGAACGGCTGAAAACCCGTATTGATGATGCAAACTCCCTCATCGAATTAATTGAGGAACTCAAAGCCGAGTGTCAGTCTAAAGATATTGTCAGGATTGAAGAACGCATTGTCGAAATCACCAACCTGATCAAGTCGATATCTATTCAGATAAACGCTTATAATGAAGCACGGATGCGCGATAAATATGAGAAGGGCGCCGGGTCGCTGGGGAAATTGCTTCATGCTCGTAATGCCTATAACTCAATTGATAAAGTAAATGAAGCGGATTTACAGCGATGGCGCGACAATAAGAAAGAGATCGAACGGTTGTCGGAAGAGCGTGAGGAATTGACAAGGAAACTTCAGGAAAGTCGTGATGACTTGAAGGATATTACAGACGGGGTCAGGGAAAGTGAAGTTGAATGGAACCGTTTTGAGGAACGGAAACGGCAGCTTAACGAAACTATTCGCCCGCTGATTAAGCAGCATGAAGAACGTTTATCGATTGCGCCGCGATTTGAAACACGAAGAAAATTTTTCAGTATAGCAGGTTTGTTTACCGGTATATTGTTCGGCATTTCTATGATCGGAATGCTTCTGATGCCGGATAATTTCCTATATATATCAGCAGTGTTATTTCTATTACTGATTATTTCGGGAAGTTTGTATTATCTATCGATACGAAAATTATCCGAAGTTTCCATAGATTTTCAACGGTTACATAGCGCCGCTGCGCGGTATAGCTGGGACGCCGATAGCTTGCCGCGCATACTTGAGAAGATCGAATCATTTGAAGATGAACGCCGGCGTACGATCGATCGACTGCAGGATCGCCGCAGGCACATGCAAAATCTTCAGGATCGCATCGATGAAATTTCACAAAAAACTATTCCGGATGTAGACCGCCGGATACAATCACGGAAGCAGGAGATTGATGCTATTCGAAATACCTCGGGAGAGGATACCCTGCAAAGTTACCGCGAGAAGTTGCAGCAGAAAACCGAGTTTAATAATGTGATGCAAACACAGGCAGCATTATTAAAAAGGGATTTCGGCAAGCAGAGTGAAAATGTTAACGGAAATATATCGTACTGGCAGCGGGAGATTCAAGAACTTGCGCAGTATAAAAATAAAGCAACCGGTATCGTTTATGATGAACGGCAGCTTCGTCGATTTGAAAATGAAAACCGGGATCTCACCGGCGAACTCGAAGCATTGCACAAACAGCGAAGCGGAATACAGGCGCAGATGAATGACGTTGAAAGAAAAGCAAACCGGTTACTACAGACGGGAGATGAATATGTATATTGTAAAACATTACACGATCTCACGGTTATACAATCTATGCTTAAAGAGTTTGCTCAACATCATGAAACTTCGCGCGATACGGTCCTTGCTGCGATAGTTATATTTTTATCCATTTTGGAAGACGAGCAAAAAAAGGTAGGCACATTATTCGGCGCCGACCGACCCGTTTCAGAATATTATCACCTTATAACCGGTGGTCGTTATACTGAAGTTGTTTATAATCAGACGCAAGGATTAATCGAAGTAGTAAGTTCAAACGGCGTCCGGCTATCGGCGGATAAGTTATCGGGTGGCGCCTATGATCAGTTGTATTTTGCAATCAGGCTTGCACTGGGTGAGGAGTTGCTTCAGGGTGATAAAGGGTTTTTTATTCTGGACGATCCATTCATCAAGTCGGATCTGCAGCGTCTTGGCGAACAAATGAAGATGTTACGGCATATTTCCGAGCGTGGATGGCAGATACTATATTTTTCGGCAAAAGCAGAAGTACTTGAAGAATTAGCGAGCGATATAAATGAAAAAAGAATTCAATTAATTGATTACCGGAGACTGACATGAATTATTTAAAATTTTCCATTATTGTGACTACGCTTCTACTGGTATTTAGCAGTTGCGGCGAGCATCCTGCAGAAGACCCGGGAGTTGCGGTTATAATCATCGATGGGTTACGGCCCGATAAAGTAGAACAAGCGCACACGCCGTTTCTCGATGAATTACAGGCAGGAGGAGCGTTTACTCCCCGCGCACGCGCCGTTATGCCGACGATAACGCGCGTAAATTTCGTCACATTTTCCACCGGCGTTCATACCGACCGCCACGGCGTTATCGGGGGAACGTATCGTGATAACGAGTATAATGAACAAAGAACCGATAGACCGACATATCAAGAGGCGCAGGAGCGTGTTCCCGTTCCGACAATTTTTGAAATTCTGGGGGATCACGGTAAAAGGACAGCAATGTTTGCGATGAAAGGGTATGAACTCGTCGGTGCGCGGGGTGCGTCGATACAAAAGGGAGGATCCAATATCTATCCCGGAGAAATCTGGCGATACCGTTACGACCGGGCAATTGACGATTCAGAAGAGGAAGCATTGCGTCGAAAAATTGAAATGAACGACATATTGATTGATACACTTGCGTCGGTAACAGAAAGCGAGCACCTGGATTTTATTCTGATCAATCTTGGCGCTTCGGATTATATCGGTCACGTGTACGGACCCGAAAGCAATGCATATGTTGAAGCTCTCGAGGCGACAGATCGTCAGGTATCCCGCATTGTTGGAATGTTGAAGAATCAATACCCGAACCGCGAATGGTTTTTCATAATTGGCTCCGATCACGGGTTCAGTCAAACAAATGAGGATCAGGTTGCACTGCCGGTGGATAATGATCCGAACCGAATACCCGAACTTACGGGACGGAATATAGAACACACGTTGTATGAACGTGGCGGCAGAGCGGCGGAGTTGTACCTTCGAGACGGGGCACAGTACGGAAATGCTTACGATACTCTTAGACGATTACCGTGGGTAACGCGAATATACACCAATCATGATGTTCCCGGAAAAGCGGGTTCACTTGATGATCTTCGTGTAGCGTATTCAGGACACCACGGGAATTTCTACTTAATTACCGATCCGTCGTTTGCCCTGAACTTTGCCAACTCGGGACAGCACGGCAGTGATGATGATGTTGACGTATTGGTGCCTTTATATATACACGCTCCCGGCAAAGTCGCGCCGGGAACCAAACTCAATGAAGTATCCAACATTGATATTGCGCCAACCGTTGCACAATTATTAATTATCGATGATGAAAGGATTGTTCTTATGGAGGGGAGGGGAATGATAGAATAAAAAATAACCGTCTGATAAAAACGCGGAGCGTTAATAGTACCTGCGGCTTCCCCCAAAAGCCGCAGGTTTTTTTCTACCTTACGCCGCCGATTAGTACCTCGTATGTTGATTATAAAAATCCCCAAATCGCCTGATATGAAGCTGGTCAATATCTTGTTCGATTAACCAGTTACCCCTAACCTGCATCCGTATGTTTCTCGCACTCCCAAGCTTCTTAAGTAAATCTCTGCTAATTTCGAATCCGACAATTTCATGATTATTTTGTTGCCTCCGGTTTACAATCCGGTCAACTGTTATTTCTGCATCATCAATGAATATGTGTAATTTTCGAGCTCCAAATCGATCATAGCCGGAATAGTAACTTGCAAGTATGTATATTTTATCCCCCGATATAGTTTCTACAATCCCTGCCGATAGCTGGAAATGAGGTGTGATATAGTTGTTTACCATATATACAGCAGAAAAACCGTCCGGGGAATTCGACTCATTTTTTACGTAATATTGTTGTGTAAAGGTTATTTGCGTCAACCCAATTATGAGGAACAACAGTATCGTTTGGATTTTAATAGATTTATGCATCCTTCCGTTCCCAAAAAATGTGCTTATTTGTTATTCTGTAATTAGAAAAAGCAAATATAATGCCAAATATTTTTATGTTTTTAAAATGCAACTAATAGTTATAGAATCCACAAATTTTTATATAAGCCGGGTTTACAACTTATAAATACTATAATCTTTATTACCCTACTGTGCTGTAATGTTTACAAAAAAGGTTGCATTCATAGTGCTATTTCAGTAAATTATTTTCGTACAATGAAGATTCCTGAAGATAAAATAGAGGAAGTACGATCAGCCAGCGATATCGTTGATGTAATTTCCACATATGTTCGTTTAAAAAGGCGCGGCAAAAGTTATGTCGGATTGTGCCCTTTCCACAAGGAGAAAACTCCCTCATTTCATGTAACCCCAGATAAGCAAATGTTTTATTGTTTTGGTTGCCATGAAGGAGGAAACGTGTTTACATTTGTGATGAGAACGGAAAAAGTTTCGTTTGTAGAAGCAGTTCGCACATTGGCAAATCGAGCGGGAATCGAACTCCCTGTTTCTGATACTACACAACCCGGGAGCACCCAAAATGAGAAGTTATTCCGCGCTAATATGGTTGCAGCGCGTTTTTTTTATCACTCACTTACGCAGACAACCGAGGGTAACTATGCTCTCGAATATTTTCGGAATCGCGGGTTTCGTGATGAAACTATAAAGCAATTTGGATTAGGATATGCTCTGCGCAGTTGGCAAGCGCTTGTTGATCACGCACAGGAAACCGGTATAGAACCAGAGCATCTCGAAAAAGCCGGACTGGCAGGAAAACGTGACGACAATACGATGTATGATCGTTTTCGGGGCAGGGCGATGTTCCCTATATTCTCTACATCCGGCAGGGTGGTTGCTTTCGCCGGGAGACAGCTTTATGAAGACGATTCCTCGATAAATGTCGGAGCAAAATATATCAACACTCCCGAAACGCTGATCTACCACAAAAGCAAACTTTTATACGGATTATCGCTGACCCGCGATGAAATCAGAAAACAGGAATATGCAATTTTAGTCGAGGGCTATACCGATCTCATATCTATGTATCAAGCGGGAATTCAGAACGTTGTTGCATCCAGCGGTACTGCGCTTACAGAAGAGCAAATCCGTTTGCTCGGGAGATATGCACCGTCTGTTGTGATTGTTTACGATGCAGATTCCGCCGGCTCCGCCGCTGCTCTCCGGGGAGTCGAACTATTATTGGAAAAAGGTTTGGATGTTAAAATCGTTCAATTGCCCGAAGGTGAAGATCCGGATTCTTTCGTCCGCAGCCAGGGCAAAAATGTATTTCTCGATCTTATCGATGAAAGTGTTTCGTTTGTTGATTTCAAAGCTTCAGAATTACAGAAAGAAGGTCTATTTGCAACGCCGGAAGGTCAAGCCCGCGCCGTGCGATCGATTATTGAAACACTTGCAAAGATACCCGATGAATTAAAACGGAATTTTTACATTAAAGCAATCGCCGAGCGGTATGACCTGTATGAATCAACACTTTACCGAGAGCTTGATTCGATAACCAGGAAGGAACGCCGTAGACCGAAGTATACCGAACCCGATGAGAAAACAACGGTCGCCGCCGATACGGAGCCGCCGGTAAATCAAAACGATCAATCCCGTAATACGGTTAACTCGTTCACTTCCGCTGAACGTGATATTCTTAAACTTATTATGCAATCGGATCGCGAGGTAATGGAGTTTATTTTTTCACAGGTAGCTTCGGATGAGATGCAGCATCCGGTTGCGCGTAAATTATTCGAAGAACTGTTTGAGCACTACAAGAAGACCGGCAACACTTATGCAGCATTATTAATTAACGACGATAGTTTTAGCGAGTATTCATCTATAATTACACAGTTGATTGCAGAGCGGTACGAAGTAAGCGAACGTTGGGAGTCGTTGCGCGGGTTCGAGGATTTTTCAGTCAATATGCAGCTTTCGATCGACGCTGTTCGTACACTCAAGAAAAAAAATATTAAAGAACGGATTGAATCGGTTCGTAAAAATATCCGCGAAGTAGAACGGGAAGGGGGCGATAGTATTACGCTTGCCCGCGATTTACAAATTTTACAACAAGAACTTAAACTACTCGATCAGCATTATTCAACGGCAACCAGGAAACCGATGTAAATATCATTAAATCAATTATGCAATCATCCACAAAATAGCGAGATTTTTTATGCGAAAATATTTTCTTATTTTATTGCTTCTCTTTGCGCTGCCATTGAGTGCACAGCAGGTCGATGTTATCTAGCATGAGCTTGATAACGGATTACAAATCCTCATGGTGCAGCGCCCCGGCGATCCGAGCGTCGCGGCAGGATGGGTCGCGCACGTCGGATCGGTTAATGAGAAACCGGGAATCACCGGTATGGCTCACCTTTTTGAACATATGATGTTCAAGGGAACGCAAACTATCGGTACGAAAGATTATGAAGCCGATAGAGAAATAATGGCTCGCAAGGATTCATTGCGTGCATTGATGCGTGAAGAAGAATCAAAGCTGCGGCAGATGCAGCGCCGCGGAATCATCGAAACAATGAGCGATCCCGATGCGTGGACCGAAAAATATAGAGAACTGCAAAAGGAGTTTAACGATCTTATCGAGGCGCAGCGCGATATTATTATTAAAGATGAATTAAGCAGAATATATTCAAATGCAGGTGCGACGGGATTAAATGCATTTACCTCGTACGATCTGACCTTTTACATCATTACCGTTCCTTCGAACCGGATTGAGCTGTTTTTCTGGCTTGAATCCGACAGATTGTATAACCCGGTTTTTAGGGAATTTTATGCAGAACGGGATGTTGTACGTGAGGAGCGGCGATTGCGAATAGAATCCACCCCCACCGGAAAATACGAAGAGACGTTTGAATCGATGTTTTTTACATCACACCCTTATTCCTGGCCGATAATCGGCTGGCCCTCGGATGTGGAGCATATTACCCGCGAGCAGGCAAATGATTTTTACAATTTATATTACGGTGCAAACAATCTAACCTTTGTATTTGTCGGTGATCTCGATCCGGATAATATCATCCGGTTGAGCGAAAAGTATCTCGCCCGGTTGCCCGGCTCACCGGGACCGATTCCCGAAGTTATCACCGAAGAATTAACCCCGGTAGCAGAAAAGCGAATGATAGCGTATGCCGAAACCAATCCAACCGTGCGAATTCGCTATCATACCGTACCGCACAATCATCGCGATTCGTTCGCACTTGACGTGCTCGGCGGGATTCTAAGCGGCAGGACGGGCAGATTGTATCGCGATCTTGTCCTTGACAAAGATATTGCCACCGAGGTTGGCGCATTTCAAAACGGTATGAAGTATGCAGGTTACTTCCAAATAAACGGAGTTGCAAAAGGGGATTATGTTCCTGAAGACGTTGAACAAGAAATTTATAAGCATATCGATCAATTACGTAACGAGTTGGTTTCGGATCGTGAATTACAGCGCGTTAAGAACCAGAATATTGCCAACTCCTATCGTCGTTTGGGCAGTAATTTCTTTTTGATGATTCAACTTGGTTTGTATGAGTCGATCGATTCATGGGATTATCTTAATACTCAGCCGGAGCAAATTCAAGAAGTTACCGCAGAAGATATCAAAAGAGTTGTAAATACATATTTTGACGATGAAATACGCACGGTTGCGATATACTATACACAAGAAGCCGATACCCCGGTCGATCCGGAAATTGCCGCGCTTCCGACAGCATTGCAGGCGCAGGCGAGACAAATGCGCAATCAGATCCAACAGATTGATAATGTGCAACAGCTTGAAATGATGCTGTCACAAGCACGTTCCGCAGAAGGGATGGTAGAAGACGAAGGACAAATAAAATTGATTAATTATATTACCAAGACCATAGAAGAACGTCTCGAAGAAATCCGGTAATACTATTAACAAGCAACGGGTTGCCAATTTTATACAAACATTTAAAAGGTTGAACATGAAAACATTAATCACATTCACGATGGCAATTTATTTCCTGCTGCCTGCCGGATTGGTAGGTCAGGAAATCGTCGAACATCCGGATCGGATTACCTTTCCGGAGTTAGTTTTCGATCCGCCGATTCCTTCGGAGTACCGCACAACACTCAGTAATGGGATGGTGGTTTATATTGCAGAAGACAGAGAGCTTCCGTTAATCAATGTATCGGTTTTAATCCGGGGCGGCGCTGCATGGGAACCGGTTGAGAAAGCCGGACTTGCATCGTTGACCGGCGCATTGATGCGCGAAGGTGGAACAGAACAACGCCCGCCCGACGATCTCGATGACGAGATCGATTTTCTCGCTGCGAATATCAATACTTCGTTCGGGAATACATCGGGCAATGCAAATTTAAACGTTCTTTCTTATGAAATCGGGAAGGGGTTGGAAATCTTTATTGATGTCCTTCGTAATCCCCGATTTGATGAAAACCGTTTACGTATTCATCGCGAGCGTATCCGGCAGAATCTCGCACGCAGGAACGACCGCACCAGCGAGATTGAATCCCGTGAGTGGGGATACCTGATGTATGGCGAAGATCATTTTAACTCGCGTCAGATTACCGTTGAAACGCTCGATGCAATTACGCGCGATGATCTGAAAGATTTTCACCGGCAGTTTGTACATCCCGGGAATATGATGCTTGCGGTAGCCGGCGATTTCGACCGGGATGAGATGCTGCAACATCTCGAACAGGCATTTAAGGACTGGACGCCGGAAGCAGTCTGGGATGAGCCAGTACCGACACCCGATCATACGCCGAACGCCGGAATATATATGATCGATAAGCCCGATGTGAATCAGGGACGGGTGAGCATCGGACATCTCGGCACTACATACGATAATCCCGACAGGTATGCAATTCAGGTTATGAACGGAATACTCGGCGGTTCTGGATTTACTTCGAGGATTATGTCTCGTGTGCGGTCCGACGAGGGACTTGCATATTCTGCAGGAAGCTCCTTCGGCATAGGCACGCATTATCCGGCGACATTCAGGGCGTTTTTTCAAAGCAGGAGTGAAGCTTGTGCGTATGCTGCAAAGATTGTGATAGATGAGATTAAGCGTATTCGTGATGCATATGTAGATGATAATGAATTAAGCACCGAAAAAAACTCAATTCTCGAAGCATTCCCTCGTCGATTCGGGAGCGCGAATCAAATAGTATCGTTATATGCGCGTGATGAATTTGAAGGACGCGATCCCGAACGCTGGCTTGCATATCGCGATAAGATTCGCGAAGTGTCAGCCGATGATGTAAGACGCGTTGCGCAGGAATACCTTCACCCTGATAAACTTGTCATACTTGTCGTCGGTAACCTCGACGACATAATGGATAGTGATCCCCGATATGCTGTTTCGTTTGAAACATTGGGCGATCTCAGTATAAAGCGATTGCCGTTACGCGATCCGTTAACATTACGACTTGAGTAAATTCGCGCCGATCACGTACATATTTTCATAATCTGCAACATGTAGGGTGGAATACCATTCTGCCCTGCTTCGTTATATCAATATATCAATGCAGATATGAACGCAATATGTACGTATTGTGTTATGTATGATGTTTATCATTTAGTGTCAATAAGCATATATATCGTGAAATTATATAATAAGATTTCCATTCGTAAAAATATTAAGACCATTAATGTAACATGAACGTATTATCAAAAATGTTTATCGATCTGAAAAATCGCCATTACTTTATAATTGATGTGGTTGTTTTTCTTGCGCTACCGGTAATTGCTCTTCTAATTCGGCTTGATGGAGATGTCGATTTTAATCAGTATGGAGCGGGACTTATTGCAGTTATGTTACTATTCTCGGTTGTCAAGTTGAGTATCTTTTTTATATCGGGAATGTATCAGCAATACTGGCGATATGCAAGTATAGACGAGATGACGCATATTATTCTTGTTACGGCAGCGGCGGTAATGACCCAGACAGTTCTTTTTATTCTTTTGTATAATATTACCGGGTTGCCTTTGAATACCGTTCCCCGTTCAATCCCGTTGATTGACGGTTTGTTAACCATCATTGCGGTAGGATGGATTCGTCTCGGTGCGCGTTTAATTGATCGAACGAAAGAGCGTCTGAGTAACGGTGACGGCGAACGTGTTCTTATCGTCGGCGCCGGTAAAGCTGGCATTACACTTGCCGGTGATATGCAGCGGAACCCGCAGCATGGTTTAAAACCTATTGGCTTAATTGACGATAATCCTGAAAAATTGGATTTACGTATACGCGGATTACGGGTACTCGGTGATAGGACACATATTCCACAAGTGGTACAAACCTATAATGTATATCGTGTTGTTATCGCGATACCGTCTGCTTCGGGGAAAGATATCCGCGATATGGTTAAAATATGCAAGGAGTGTAAAGTGCGCGTCAGTACGCTTCCCAGTTTGTTTGAGATCATCGATAAGCGAGTGCGTGTCGACAGTCTCCGGGATATACAGATTGATGATCTCCTGCGACGTGAGCCGGTTAAGATCGATAGCGGGAAAGTTGCAAATTTTATCTACGGGAAGAAAGTTTTAGTCACCGGCGCCGGCGGTTCGATCGGCAGTGAGATATGCAGACAGATTATTGGATTCAATCCCAGTGAGGTGAAATTACTCGGTCGTGGTGAAAATGCCATATTCGAAATTCAAAGTGAATTACAAAAAATCTTATCGGCTATACGAAAAGAACATCCGGGGCGAAGGTTGCCGAAGGTAACCGCTTTCATTGCAGACATTCGTACGCACTCGAGATTAGAGCACTTATTCGAATCATTTCAACCGGATGTGATTTTCCATGCAGCCGCACACAAACATCTTCCGATGATGGAATTAAATCCGGCGGAAGCTGTATCCAACAACGTGCTCGGCGCCCGGACCATACTCGGTGTTGCAAGCAAATATGATGTTAAAAACTTTGTTATGATATCGACAGACAAAGCGGTCAATCCGATGAGTATAATGGGAGCAAGCAAGCGCGCGGCGGAAATACTGGTGCTTCAAGCTGCAAAACGAACGGGAAACCGGTATGTATGCGTCCGTTTCGGAAATGTCCTCGGCAGCCGCGGAAGCGTGGTTCCGATATTTCAACGGCAAATTTTGAACGGTGGACCTGTTACCGTTACACATAGGGATATACGCAGGTACTTTATGACCATCGGGGAAGCGGTTCAGCTTGTATTGCAATCGTCGGTTACCGGTAAAAGCGGGGAAATATTTGTACTCGATATGGGTGAACCGATTAAGATCGTCGATCTTGCACAGGAGCTTATCCGGCTTTCAGGATTGGAGGTTGATAAGGACATTGAGATACAGTACAGTGGACTGCGATCCGGGGAGAAACTTTTTGAGGAATTATTTATACCCGGTGAAGAGTATGCACCGACTGAACACAGCAAAGCACTTATTGCATGCAATGCAAGCGAAACTCTACCTGACGGTTTTGATAGTTTGATCGATGAACTTGCAGCAGCAGCAGAAAGAGACAATGAACAATTAATCAGACAAACGTTTCGTAAAATAATACCGGAGTTTCAGTTACCGAAATTTAAAAACGATGAAAAATCGTTAGTAGATGCTCCGGACGAAGTGAAACAACCGGATTACGGTGAATCGTTTGAGTATGAACGGTTATAATGTGACGAAGAATTCTACATATATTTTTTCATATCCTCAAGCCCTTCCCTCACAGTTTTGGGATTGAAATTGAGGAAAGTCCGGGCTTTTTCAATTACCAACGATACATCTGCCGCATCGTTCACGACTTCTCCTTTTTCTTCCATTTTTATTTCTTGAATAAGTGAATCACTAAATCCAAATACCCCGCAATATATTCTACCTATATCGACGCGCGACAGGCGTTCGGGACCTCCGGCATGGATAAGGTTAATTCTGGGAGGAGTGTCCTTCTGTTCAATTAGTTTTTCAATAAGATAGACTGCATCCTTAACATACAATGGAGTTCGGAACTGATCGGTGAATAATGTCACCGGTTCGTTGTTTCTGAATCCGTCACCCATCCATCCTAAAAAGCTTCTACTGTGAGGTGAGGGTGAACCATATAACAACGCGAACCGGACAATAGTATGGTTTGTCGTAAAGCTTTGCACAACTTCTTCTGCCACACGCTTTGTACGGGCATAAAAAGAAACCGGATTTGTGGGATCTTCTTCGGAGTAATTACCCCGGGTACCGTCAAATACAAGATCGGTGGAGGCATAGATAAGATATACATTACCACGGTCGCATAATTCTGCAATACGTTCGGTCGATTTAATATTGACGATCATTGCATCCTTTCGGTTTGTGTCGCACTCTTTCACGCTGGTCATAGCCGCTGTATGGATAACGACGTCCGGCTGTACCGCTTCAAAAATTTTATCTACACCTTCCGAATACCGGAGATCATGCGGTATCCACTGCACGTCCTTAATAACGGGAGAATTTCTGTGAGCGATTGAAAACACTTTATTATGCTGAGCGGTAAGAGTCGAAGCAATGTGCCAGCCGAAAAATCCGCTCGCACCGGTGATGAGAATATTCATATTGGTTTCCGGTTTACAGTTTGGTATTTTTGGAACAAATTGATTATAATAACAGTTTATCAATTAGACATCTCAAAATCAACTTGGAGGAATAACTATAATGAAACAAAAGAGACGATTACTCTCTGTATTTCTTTTTTTATCGTGCGGTCTTGTTGCAGTGTATGCCGGGGATTATAACCTTAACCCACTGGAAGTTAATCGGGATCTTTTGGTTGAAATGGCAGTCGCCGGTGAGATCTCACCACCTGTGCTCGCCGATCCTCCGTACCGTGTTTCACCCGAAGGTAAGATTATTGCAACACCGGCGACAGGGAGTATAACATATAATTTCCGCACCGGGGATTCTGCAGTTAATATGGCGGGCGATCATGTCGAGCCGGCGGTTAGCATAGTCAATTTCGGTAGCACAAATTCCAGAAACAGTTCCGAAAATGTTGCACTGAATACCTTATCCTGCATCGGAAATATAGTTACCGTGATGAGCGGTGATGCAAAAGGCGCCAAAGGAACGGTGATCGGAAAGCATGGCGGTATTGAAAACGTGATGGTGGAATTTCCCGATGAGGTGTATGATAAACTTGCAATCGGAGATAAAATGCAGGTACGGGCAGTCGGGTTAGGAATGGAGATTACCAATATTGAGGATATTTATGTGATGAACCTGGGACCGCAACTTCTCGATGCATTGAATGAAAACGGCATGGGGATTACCGATGATGGTCGTTTGCGAGTACCCGTTACGCATCGCATTCCGGCGAAAATTATGGGTTCCGGTCTTGGGCAGCGGCATGTTTACAGCGGTGACTATGACATTCAACTTTTCGATGATGATGTTGTCAAGCGTTACGGACTCGATACGCTCCGATATGGTGATATTGTCGCAATTGTCGACGCCGATCACCGCTTTGGTCGCATCTATCGCGGAGGAGCAGTAACAATCGGAGTTGTCGTTCATGGGATAAGTGCAATTGCCGGACATGGGCCGGGAGTTACGACACTGATTACTTCACCCGGCGGAAACATTGAAACTACCGTGGACTCGAAGGCCAATTTAGAAACGTTGCTCGATTTGAGGTAAGGATTGACGGCTGACTTCTATCGATAGTAGCGACCAGCCGATTTTGAAATCGATCACACAGAATTTCAGATACTAACCAGGGAGCACAATATGTCCGATTATGCCGGTGAATTAATGTCACAAGTAAAGAAAAAAAATCCGAGTGAACCGGAGTTCCATCAGGCAGTTCACGAGGTTGTTGAATCTTTAGTGCACGTTTTAGATAAACATCCTGAATATCGTTCGGGGAAGATACTTGAACGAATGATAGAACCTGAACGTGTCATTATATTCAGAGTACCGTGGGTTGATGATCAGGGAGATGTTCAGGTCAATCGCGGTTATCGTGTGGAAATGAACAGCGCTATCGGGCCATATAAAGGCGGACTGCGCTTTCACCCGTCTGTTAATCTGGGAATTTTAAAGTTTCTTGCATTCGAGCAGGTATTTAAAAATAGTCTGACATCGCTGCCGATCGGCGGAGGAAAGGGCGGCTCCGATTTCGACCCGAAAGGAAAAAGCGACAATGAGGTAATGAGGTTCTGTCAATCGTTTATGAACGAACTCTTTCGTCATATTGGACCTGACACCGACATTCCCGCCGGAGATATAGGGGTCGGCGGCAGGGAGATTGGATATCTTTTCGGTCAATACAAAAAGTTGCGCAACGAATTCACCGGGGTATTCACCGGTAAGGGTTTAAATTGGGGTGGATCGCTGATCAGACCTGAAGCAACCGGTTACGGTGCAGTTTATTTCGCTTCGGAAATGCTCGCTACCCGTAATGAATCGCTTGAAGGTAAAGTATGCCTGATATCCGGAAGCGGGAACGTTGCACAATATACGATTGAAAAGTTATTGGATCTTGGGGGAAAAGCCGTGACATTATCGGATTCGAGCGGCTATATTTATGATGAGCAGGGTATAGATCGTGAGAAGCTCGAATACGTAAAACATCTCAAGAATGTCAGGCGTGGCCGGATAAAAGAATACGCCGATAAATATTCACACGCGGTGTATACCTCAATTGATCAGAACGAGGATCATAATCCGCTCTGGGATCACAAGGCAGATTGCGCTTTTCCGAGTGCGACCGAAAATGAAATCGACGAAAATGATGCACAAAATCTGCTAAACAACGGTGTGTATGTGGTATCCGAGGGCGCCAATATGCCGACGATGCCGGATGGTGTGAATTTATTTATTCAGGAAAAGATTTTGTTCGGACCGGGTAAAGCAGCGAATGCCGGCGGAGTTGCTGTTTCCGGACTCGAGATGACGCAAAATAGTCAACGCTTACCCTGGACACGCGAAGAAGTTGATAAGCGATTACAACTGATCATGAAGAGTATTCATCATACGTGCATTGAAATTGCCGAGCGTTTTGGATCTCCGGGGAATTACGTAAACGGTGCAAATATCGGCGGATTTTTGAAGGTTGCAAATGCAATGCTCGATCAGGGAGTGGTTTGATGTTAACCATTCTTTGCCCCTTTATAGTTTAATTGTTATAATGTATTGTTATGAAGCCGACTGATCAAGTTTGGGTTGAGCACGGATACGGCACACGTTTTCAGGGTTTTCAGAACTTGATGCGGTACCGTATCCGGAATATACTGCTCGTTTCGAGTTTATATGATCTCTATTTGTTTGAGGAAGACGGGCGGCTTTACGAGCTAATCCGGAATGAATACCTTGGTTTGAACCTCAGCCATTCACCCGAGATCACCCGCGTACCCAGCGGGATTGAAGCGATCGCTCTTGCGAGGGAAGAACAACGATACGATCTTATTATTACAACCCTCCATATAGAAGATATGCCCGCAGTGCAGCTTGCGCGGATGGTCAAAGAATCCGACCTTGATATCCCCATCGTACTTCTTACCTATGATAACAACGAGTTGAAAGAATTGATGCAGCGTGGAGATATCGAAGCGTTCGATAAAGTATTTGTATGGCAGGGTGATTTTCGGATAATCATGGGGATTGTCAAGTATTTTGAAGACCGGATGAACGTTGACCACGATACACGGACTGTCGGTGTGCAGACAATCGTTCTTATCGAAGATAGCATAAAGTTTTATTCCTCCTTCTTACCGATGATATATACCGAGTTACTGCAGCAATCGAAACGGGTTATCTCGGAGGGTATTAATATCTCACATAAGTATCTGAGAATGCGGGCACGGCCAAAAATATTGTTATGCGGCACGTATGAAGAAGCGATGGAGTATTTTGAAAAATATCAGGATGTTATGCTCGGGATAATTTCCGACATTGATTTTTACCGGAACGGAAAACCGGATGAACGCGCCGGACTCGGCTTCGCGCGGATCGTCAAAGGTCGGAGACCCGATATTCCTATATTGTTGCAATCGAATCAACCGGCATGGGAACAGGAAGCTCGTAAACTGGGGGTATCGTTTCTTGTTAAAGATTCACCGATGCTGCTGTATCGGTTACGACAATTTATGATCGATCATTTTAGCTTCGGTGATTTTATTTTTCGTTTACCGGACGGCAGAGAAGTCGGACGCGCATATGATCTTGAGTCGCTTGAACGGGAGTTGCATCAAGTTTCGGCAGAAAGCATTAAGTATCACGCAGAACGCAATCATTTTTCTAATTGGCTGAAAGCTCGAACGGAATTCTGGCTTGCGCACAAACTCCGTCCGCGCACGGTATCCGACTTCCCGACGATTGAAGATATGCGACAAGATCTTATCCTATCGTTGCGCCGGTACCGGCAACTCAGAACACGCGGCATCATTACTGAATTTTCAAAAGATATCTACGATCCGGAGAATAGTTTCTCGCGTATAGGGGGCGGGTCGCTTGGCGGGAAAGCGCGCGGTCTCGGTTTTGTCAATATGCTTATCAATAATTATAATGTCCGTGATCGGTTCGAAGGTGTTAAGATTTATGTGCCGCCGGGTGTTGTGCTCGGTACAGATGTTTTTGATGAGTTTATTGAAATGAATAATCTCAGACACATTGCTTTCAACAGCAAGTCGGATGAAGAAATCAGAACAAGCTTTGTTCAAGCTAAAAAATTCCCGGAGCATGTGCTCGGCGAGCTTGCTGCTTTTCTTGATCTCGTCGATATTCCGTTAGCGGTTCGTTCTTCAAGTTTGTTGGAAGATTCGCAATACCATCCGTTTGCCGGTGTGTATGAAACGGTGATGATACCGAATAATCATACCAATACGCTTAGTTGTCTGAGTGATCTTCTGATTGCGATAAAACACGTGTATGCTTCAACGTTTTTTAATCGGGCGAAGGAATATCTGCAGATGACGTCTTATCGTCTTGAAGAGGAAAAAATGGCGGTAATAATACAGCGAATGGTCGGGCAGGATCATAACGAGCGTTTCTATCCTGATTTTTCCGGTGTTGCAAAATCGCATAATTTTTATCCGATTTCTCCGCAAAAGCCATCCGATGGAATCGTTTCTGTCGCTCTCGGTCTCGGTCGTCATGTAGTCGAAGGCGGTAACTGCGTTCGGTTCAGCCCGAAATATCCGACGCATCATATGCAAACCTCATCGACGAGGGAAGCACTTGATACAAACCAGCACGAGTATTACGCTCTCGATATGAAAGCCGGCGCCGGTGTGTTGAACGAATCGCCCGCCGAAATGCTAAAACGATATGACATCGAAATAGCCGAATTGGATGGCACACTCTCATCGATTGGATCGACATATTCTCCTGAAAATGATGTCATTTATGACGGCATCGGACGTGAAGGAGTGCGTATCGTATCGTTTGCACCGCTCCTGAAATCAAAGTTGTTCCCGCTCCCGGAAATTTTACAGTTGCTTCTTGACATGGGAAGCTGGGGCATAGGTGCACCCGTTGAAATTGAATTTGCCGTTACTTATTCGACACCGCCAAACCAGGTAAAGGATTTCGGGATATTGCAAATGCGTCCGATGGTGATCAGCAGAGAACTGGAGGAGCTTGAGATCGAAGATATAGACGCCGGTCAATTACTCTGCCAGAGTCCGCAGGTACTTGGCAACGGCATCGTTCGTAATATAAGAGATATCATTTTTGTCGATATTCATAAATTCGAACGTTCGAAAAGTAAAGAAGTTGCGCGTGAAGTAACACAATTTAATCAAAAACTGATTAGTCAACGACGTCCATATCTTCTTGTTGGTGTAGGGCGTTGGGGTACAAACGATCCGTGGCTCGGTATCCCTGTGAGCTGGGCTAATATTTCAGGCGCCCGGGCGATTATTGAAACAAATCCGAAAGATATGGATATTACCCCCTCTCAGGGGTCACATTTTTTTCAGAACATCACGTCATTTATGATCGGTTATTTCACCGTTGATCCGGCATCGGAAAAAGGTTTTCTCGACTGGGACTGGCTTCTGTCTCAACAACCGGCTGAAGAAAAACAATATACAAAACATCTGAAATTCAGCGATCCGGTTATTGTGAAGATCAATGGACGTGAAAATAAAGGCATAATTTTTAAACCGAACGGTCAACTATAAATATATGTCAAAACTAATAAAGTCACCCGATGCATGCCCGCATTGCGGCCAACAATTAAGCCCATGGGAGAAAGTGCTGCTCGGTGTGGACCGCGTCTTAATGTGCAGGCATTGCTGGTATCGCATCATTCTCGATGTGCGATATGAAGACAAAAATAACGATGATAAATCCGACGAAGCTAATTCAAAACCGAAGGATACACACTAATGGAATCATATAATTCCTTCAAAGTAGCCCAAAAGCAAGTTATCGATGCGGCTAAAATCCTTAATCTCGACAATGCCACCAAGGAGTTGTTGCTCTGGCCACAACGCGAGTTCACGTTTACCTATCCGGTCAGACTCGATTCCGGTGAAATGAGAATTTTTCATGCATATCGAATTCAGTATAACTATGCGCGGGGTCCGGCTAAAGGCGGTATTCGGTTCCATCCCGATGAGACTGTCGATACGGTTCGTGCGCTTGCATCGTGGATGACTTGGAAAACCGCAGTCCTCGATCTGCCGCTCGGTGGTAGTAAGGGAGGAGTCGTATGCGATCCGAAACGTATGTCCGAACGTGAACTGGAAGGTATCGCCCGTGGATACATTCGCGGTGTGGCGGAATTGCTCGGTGTTGATAAAGATATACCGGCGCCGGATGTTTATACCAATCCGCAAACAATGGCATGGATGATGGATGAGTACGAAACCATAACTCACCGGCATCAACCCGGTGTAATGACAGATAAACCGCTTCAGGTAGGGGGCACCGAGGGCCGTCGCGATGCCGTCGCACGCGGCGGTGTGTTCACTGTTCGTGAGGCATGCAAAGTACTCGGCGTCGATCCGCACGGGAGGATAGCAATACAGGGATTCGGTAACGTTGGTCAGCGCGCTGCTTTACTGCACCGGGAGTTGCTTGGGGGTGGAAAAATCATCGCTGTAAGTGATTCCGGGGGAGCAATTTACAGCGATGATGGTATGGATCCCCGGGAGTTGGTTACACACAAACTAAAGTCGGGATCGGTAAAGGGATTTCCGGGTGCAAAGGAAATCCGTCAGGATGCATTGCTCGAGCTTGATGTTGATATTCTGTATCCATCGGCGCTTGAGAATGCGATAACAAAATTCAATGCATCTAAAATTAAAGCCCGTATTATTTGTGAACTTGCAAACGGACCCACAACTCCGGAAGCCGATATTATTTTATTCAATAACGGAACGCATGTTATTCCGGATATACTTGCGAGTGCCGGAGGTGTGACGGTTTCGTATTTCGAGATGGTGCAGGATGCATACCGATTTTTCTGGGATGAGGGTATTGTCCATGAACGACTCGATAAAAAAATGACGAAAGCATATCACACTGTACAGGAGGCGATTCGTGAGAAAAAGGTACATCCCCGCTTAGCTGCTATGGTGGTGAGTGTCGCTCGTGTTGCGGAAGCATGCAAATTGCGAGGATGGGTGTAGTATATGTTCTCCAAATTATTATTCCGACAACAGCGGATCTTTCTCTAATGCCTCCTTGGTTATTTTTGCAACAAGCCCGGACAACAGAAGCAGACCGACAAGGTTCGGGAACGCCATAAAGGCATTCGCAACGTCGGCAAACGCAAACACAAGATCAAGCGAGATAAGCGCTCCGACAAAAATTAAAAATGTAAACACTGCCCGATAGACGTACGTTATCCGCACACCGAATAAATACTTGAGGCACTGTTCACCGTAATAGCTCCACCCGATAAGTGTGGAGAACCCGAACAAGAGTGAAGCAAAAGCAACAACCGCCCCTCCGAGAATAGGTATCCCGTGTGAAAAAGCCGATGCAGTCATTGCTGTTCCATCGAGTCCCGAAGTCCAAACACCGGTCGTGAGAATAATTAAAGCGGTGAAAGTACATACAACAAGAGTATCGATAAAAGCTTCGGCGACGCCTATTAATCCCTGGTAAATCGGTCCGGGAGTTTGTGCGGCTGCATGCGCAATCGGTGCGCTGCCAAGGCCGGCTTCGTTTGAGAAAATTCCGCGGCGTGCACCGAGTTGAATTGCCTCCTTTATAGTAGCACCGAGAAAACCTCCGGTTGCGGAGACGGGGCTGAAGGCGTGCTCAAAGATGAGCAGGAATGCAGACGGTATCATAGTGACGTTAGTGATAAGCACGACCGAACCAAAAGCGAAATAGACAATTACCATTCCCGGCACCAGGCGGGATGCAACGGCGCCGATCCGCTTGATACCTCCAAGAATTACCAATCCTGCAAAAATTGTTATAATTATCCCGGTGACATAACTTGGAATACCGAATTGAGCTTCGACTACGTGCGACATCTGGTTACTCTGCACCATATTCCCGATGCCAAATGCAGCAACCGCACCGCATATAGCGAACATTCCCGCAAGTATCTTCGATATGTTTGAATCCTTTAACCCTGCCCGGATATAATACATCGGTCCCCCCGCGATGCTTCCGTCAGGATGTTTTTGCCGGTACTTGACGCCGAGCATCGCTTCACTGTATTTGGTAGCCATGCCGAGAAGTCCGCAAATCCACATCCAGAAAATCGCACCGGGCCCGCCCGCGAAAATCGCCGTCGCAACCCCGGCAATATTTCCGTTGCCGAGCGTCGCTGCAAGCGCCGTTGAAAGCGCCGCAAACGGGGTAATATCTCCTTCACGTGTTGATTTTGCACGCGCTTTTTTGCTGAGCGTTATACGGATAGCAACTCCTAATTTTCTGAATTGCAAAAACCCGATGCGGATTGTGAGTAGTAAACCGACTCCAAAGAGAACGGGAACCATAATGTTCCACACACTCGAAGCAAACGAAGAAATGTTTACTGTTAACGATTCGAGAAATTGATCCATGGGATAGTCCTATATTATTCCGATAAGAGCGGATCTTTTTCTAATGCTTGTTTTGTAATGCGCGCAATCATACCGGAGAGCAGCAATAAACCGATAAGATTCGGCAGAGCCATAAATGCATTAGCTATATCGCCGACAAAGAAGACGATCTCAATTGAAACAAGTGCACCGATGAAGGTGAGTGCGATAAACATTATCCGGTATGGCATCATGATTTTGAACCCGAACAGGTATTTTGCACACTGCTCACCATAGTATTCCCATGCAATTAAAGTTGAATATCCGAGAAGAAATGTACTGAGTGCAACCACGGCGCCGCCGATATACGGAACGGCTTCTGAGAAAGCAGCCGCAGTCATTGCTGCACCGGTGAGTTCCGATTGCCAAACTCCGGAGGAAAGTAGAATTAACGCAGTAAAAGTACAAACGAGAATAGTATCGATAAATACTTCGGCGATTCCGATTAGTCCCTGATAAATCGGGCCCGGTGTTTGTGCAGCAGCGTGCGCGATAGGAGCACTGCCGAGGCCGGCTTCGTTGGAAAGTATTCCGCGCCGGGCGCCGAATTGTATCGCTTCTCTAACCGTAGCGCCGAGAAAACCGCCCGCCGCTGCGATGGGATTGAATGCGGACTCAAAAATCATAACAAATGCAGCAGGGATTGCTGTGATATTAACAAGAAGTACAACGGCGCCGAATGCAAAATATAACATTACCATAGACGGAACGAGCCGGACGGCAACATTGGCAATTCGCTTAATACCGCCGAGTATAACAAGTGCAACCAGTGTCGTTGCAACGAGGCCGGTGAATAACGGTGGTATACCGAACTCACTATGTAATGAACTTGCCATTGCGTTTGTCTGCATCATGTTGCCTGTCCCGAATAAAGCGGCAAATGCCCCGCAGGCAGCGAATATACCGCCGAGGATTTTCGCCCATCCGGTTTCACCGAGTCCCTTTTTAATATAATACATCGGACCGCCTGCCATCGTACCGTCCGGATGCTTTTCACGGTATTTGACACCGAGAACTGCTTCACTGTATTTCGTTGCCATACCGAGCAACCCGGTAATCCACATCCAGAAGATTGCACCGGGGCCTCCCCACATCAACGCTGTTGCAACACCGGCGATGTTCCCGTTACCAACAGTTGCAGCCAATGCAGTTGTTAACGCCGCAAATGGAGTGACATCTCCCTCCAGGTCGCTTTTCGCACGCGATTTTTTACTGAGGGTGACGCGCAGTGCAGTGGCAAATTTCCGGAACTGCAGAAAGCCGGTTCGGTAGGTGAGTATAATACCAATTCCAAAAAGTACGTATACCATATACGTCCAGATAAAGGCAGCAGCACTATCAACCCACAAGGC
>PWYR01000096.1 GCA_003567775.1 Ignavibacteriales bacterium
AGAATTTCTCGAAGACTTTACATGAAAATCGATTATACACGCGATGCATCAAAAAGTAAAATACACGAAGCACTCGTAAATCAATATACAAGCATCGAGTCTGACGATCCGCTCGGCAGCGATATGATTCTTAACTTCGGACCGCAGCACCCGGCGACGCACGGTGTGCTCAGGTTGTTGCTGCGTCTCGATGGTGAACGTATAGTAGGATGTGTACCCGAAGTCGGTTATCTCCATCGCGGCTACGAAAAGCTTGCCGAGAACATGACGTACCACGAATATATACCCCACACCGACCGTCTCGATTATCTGGCGCCGTTGTCAAACAACATGGCGTATGCGCTTGCCGTTGAACGGCTTGCGGGTATCGAAGCGCCGCCGCGCGCGCAATATATACGTACTATATGTTCCGAGCTTGCACGAATTTCTTCTCATCTCATGGCAACCGGATCGATGGCTATGGATGTAGGGGCGTTGACGGTGCTTTTGTGGACCTTCCGCGAACGTGAAAAATTATATGATATTTTCGAAGTGCTGACCGGTGCACGGTTTACAACAAGCTATTCACGCATAGGCGGTGTAGCACAGGATATGACCGAAGATGTCGAAAAGATGATCCGGGAATTTCTCGATTATCTCCCTGAAGCAATTCATGAGTGCGAACGATTATTAAACAGAAACCGTATCTTCGTAGAACGATGCGACGGCATCGGAATTATAAGCGGCGAGGATGCTATTGCATACGGTTTGACCGGACCCAACTTACGCGGCTCCGGCGTCGAACGCGACCTTCGTCGTGAACGTCCTTACTTTGTTTATCCAGAGCTTGACTTTGAGATTATAGCATATGAAGGCGGCGATTCGCTTGCGCGTTATTACGTCCGGCTTGATGAAATGTATGAAAGCGTGAAGATCGTCAGGCAGTGTCTTGAGAAGATTCCGAAAGGCGAGATACACGCGAATAAACCGAAGAAAGTATTGCCGCAAAAAGAACGGGTTTATACCCGTATGGAAGAGATGATTCACGATTTTATGATTGTAAACTTCGGCATCAACCCGCCCCCCGGCGAAATTTATAGCGCCGTCGAAAATCCGAAAGGTGAGTTAGGTTTTTATATTCAAAGTAAAGGAGGGGGTGTGCCATGGCGGCTCAAGATACGCTCTCCATCATTTGTTAATATTCAGTCGCTTCCGCATCTGCTCAAAGGTGTAATGGTGTCGGATGTCGTTGCCGTTATCGGCAGTCTCGATCCGGTAATGGGCGAAGCGGATAAATGATTTATCAATCGGTAAAATTATTTAGGCGAAATTAATTTTATGTTAAGCAAAGAAAGAAAAGAAAAATTAGATAAGATAATTATCAGATATCCGCAAAAACGGGCAGCGTTGCTTCCGGCGCTGCATCTTATTCAGGAGCAGGAAGGATATATATCGAAAGATGCGATGCAATATATCGTGGATTATCTTGAAATTCCGTTCGGACACGTGCTTGGAGTTGTGACATTTTATTCGATGTTTTACGATAAACCGATCGGCAGGCATCATATTCAGGTGTGTACAAACGTAAGTTGTCAGTTGCTCGGCGCCGAAACACTCGTCGGTCACATCGGTGGTCGATGTGGCATCAAGCCGGGGGAGACCTCCGCTGACGGAAGGTTTACCATCTCCGAAGTTGAGTGTTTAGGATCTTGCGGTACGGCGCCGATGATGCAGATAAACGACGATTATCATGAAAACCTTACCGCTGAAAAAGTCAACTCAATTTTAGATTCTTTGAAGTGAAATCATGAACGAAACAGAAATTAAATACTTATTGCCGGGGATACCCGGGTTACATGAAATCGACGTATACGAAAAAGAGGGTGGCTACGGAGCGTTGAGGAAAGCACTCGGTATGAAGGCCGGTGAAGTCATTGAAGAAGTGAAAAAATCGAATCTTCGCGGACGCGGCGGCGCATGTTTTCCAACGGGATTGAAATGGAGCTTTATGCCAAAGAGTTCCGAAAAACCAAAATATTTATGTGTCAACGCCGATGAAGGTGAACCGGGTACATTTAAGGACCGCGAAATACTCGAACAGAACCCACATTTACTCATCGAGGGCGTCCTCATCGCATCGTATGCGATGGGTATAAAAACTGCTTATGTTTATATCCGGGGTGAATATGTGAAGTGGATGAATATTCTTGAACGGGCAATTGCCGAGGCATACGAAAAGGGTTATATCGGCAAAAATGTCGGCGGATCGAAATATTCCGTCGATATCTTTGTACATCGCGGAGCAGGCGCATATATCTGCGGTGAGGAATCATCATTGATGAACTCACTCGAAGGTGAGCGGGGTTATCCGCGTGTGAGACCGCCGTTCCCGGCGCAATACGGATTGTGGGGATGCCCGACGACAATTAACAATGTCGAAACACTCGCCAACGTACCGGTAATTATTAAAAACGGCGCCGATTGGTACTTAAAAATCGGTAACGAGAAACATCCCGGCACGCTGCTCTATGGAGTGAGCGGTCATGTAAATAACCCCGGTGTATTTGAATTACCGACCGATGTGTTACTAACCGACCTGATTAACAGGTATGCCGGTGGGATGCGCGACAATAAAAAGATTAAAGCGGTCATTCCCGGCGGATCGTCGACGCCGATCCTGCGGGGCGACAGCATTGAAGGCGTCAGGATGAATGCCGACTCCCTTAAAGAAGCAGGTTCATCAATCGGAACCGGCGGTGTTGTTGTTATGGATGAGGATACCGATATCCCTCTTGTACTTGAACGGATTGCCCGGTTTTATCATCACGAATCTTGCGGACAATGCACCCCATGCCGTGAGGGAACCGGATGGATGGAAAAAATAATCAAACGTATCAATTGCGGCGGCGGAACAATGAAGGATCTTGATATGTTGATGAATGTAGCGAATAACATTGAGGGTAATACGATTTGCGCGCTTGGCGATGCAGCGGCCTGGCCGGTACAGAGTGCATTAAGACATTTTCGCGATGAATTTGAAGAAAAAATTAAAAATGCGGAAACCGTTGCTGCATAGGGTGGAATTTTTTATGAGGACTGGTTATATTATTTCTTAAGCAAAGATGGCAACGAAGAATATTCTTTGCAATGAGGAGCCGGCGCTGTGCATCATTTAACACACAGAACGAAATGTCAAGAGAAGTCCCATTTTCCCCGAGACTTTTTTTATCTTCCGCTCGTTGTGTCGATCTTGTTTTGCAAGTTGACTTTTACTCAGGATGATCCTACCGGTACAATAAGCGGTAAAGTTGTGGACAGCATATCGGGCGATCCTATTCCAAATGTTAACATCGTCATTACAGGAACTTCCATCGGGACTGCTACAAATGAAGAGGGAGAGTATTTAATCCGTCAAATACCGGCGGATATGCAAACCGTCGTTTTCACACATATAGGATATGTAACACACCGTCACACCCGTAACATCTATACCGGATCGGATGTTGTTTATAATGTAACGTTATATCCCGACCATATACGACTCGAAGAAGTTGAAATAATCGGTGATACAACCGACAGACATATCCGAAGACGCGCTGCAGGAAGTAATTTAATCACCGGGACACAAATTGAGAGGTCGGGTGTCAATACATTTGGCGATTTGGTCAGACATCTAATTCCTCTGGCTACAGTGCAGGAGGAAGGAGCCAATTTATATATTTCCCTTCTTCGTGCTACTTCTCTCGTCCGACGGTATCATGGAGATAATAATCCACTCATAATCATTGACGGACTCAGGTACGGCGCCAGCCCGTTCGGTTTGGCAAATATCGTTTCCGTTGATCGGATAGAAAAATTGGAGGTAATACGAGGCCCGGCTGCGATGAGATATGGTGTCGATGCGCGTCATGGCGTCATAATAATCGATACAAAACCCTCGCCGATATCTGCCGAAAGTATTTTTGGTACGTATAAAATAATCATTGCAGTTACGCTCGGTCTGTTGATGTTTTTCCTTTTTTAATGTAACATTAAAGCGGCATAATCGTATAAGAAAATAAAAATATGGGATAGTATAATCATGACAGAACATACTCTTCACTGCCCCCGCTGCGGACATCATAACTCTACCGACAGCAGATTTTGTAATAAATGCGGCAATGCACTTGTTGCGGACGCTGCTGCAACTGCCGTATCGCCTTCACAAAGCGCCGGCTCAAAAGCGATTATTTCTCTAATCCTCGGCATTTTATCGATATTTATGCTTGGTTTTCTTGCGGGGATTCCCGCCATGATACTGGCAAAGCACGAGGAAGATGAAATCCGGCAAGGAAGATCCCCCGTTGCCGGTGAAATGCTTGCGAAACTCGGTTTCTGGCTCGGCTTAATCGGGACAGTATTGTCCGGATTAACCGTCTTATTTATAATATTCATTATATTCTTTGGATTGAGTTTTCCATTAATTTTTAGTTGTGCCCTTTAGCCGGGAACATATCCACGGGTTATGCGTCTAACAAAACATAATAAACAAGCACTGAAATCTGAACAGCCGAAAGAGTACATGTACGCTGTATCGGCACGGGTCATAGAACCGGTATCGGAATTATCCGATGAAGATCTGGTACGCCAATTTCAAGAGGGAAACAAAGACGCATTTCGATTGTTGGTCGAACGGAATCAGGATAAAGTGCGTTCAATTATTTTGTACACAATGAATCGCGACGACCTTGTGGACGATATAGCACAGGATGTTTTTATTAAAGTGTACAAAGCACTCGATCAATTCCGTTTTGAATCAAAATTTTATACGTGGATTTACCGGATAACCATTAATAAGTGCAGAGATGAGCTTCGAAAGCGAAAGTGGAAAAAGTTTATTTCATTAAATAATTCTCCACCGTACGATTCGCCTAAGAATCTCAGTGAGTTGACAATCGAACAAAAACATAACGACTTTAAGGATTTCATTCGCCTGGCTTTACAAAAACTTCCCGATCGGCACCGGGAGATTATCGTATTGAAAGATATCGAAGATTATACATACGAAGAAATTGCCGATATACTACAATGCGAGATGGGAACGGTAAAATCGCGTCTCTCGCGAGCCCGGACAGCATTGCGCAAGATACTTGAACCATATATAACCGAAGAGGCATGAACCGCAAGCGTAAATACGAGGAATTAATTTCAGCATATATCGACGATACGTTGAATGAGAAGGATAAACAATTTGTCGAAGAAACGCTTCTGCGTGACCCGGAGTGGAGGAAGCGGTATGACCAGATGTATAGAGTACGGTCGGAAATGCGTTCACTGCTTTCCTCGGAACAACGCCAGTCGCTGTGGCCTTCATTATCCCGACGTATTAAACAGGAAGAACGAAAATCCGAAAAGATTGAATTTATTCCCGCGAAGTTTGTGCCTGTTATAACCGTGCTTGCGATGATTGTGGTCGGACTTGGTTCATTTATGATTACACGTAATTGGGATGCCGTAACTGCATACTTTGACGATACACGCGCGGTTGTTGAAGATATTTACGAACAGGGGATAGTACGGGGTGCGTTGCAACCGCTGTTTCAGGGCATTACCGACGATGATCTAATCCGGTTTGCGTTCAGCGGTGTGCTCGAGATTCCGGAATCGGACGGCCAGAGTCTTACAGTCGAAAGTGAAACGGGCGACCAATACGAACTCGAGTTTGCAGATGCAAGCATGGCTAAGGAGGTACCCTCGCTATCGGAACTTTATTCCGATCTTAATGTGACAATCGAGCAAAAACAATCTATAGATTCTGTGTTAACGAACTTTAAAAATGTTGTCCAATCGTCAGCATTTATTGCCGACGATTTAGAAGTCGTTTTGAGTCCGGAGCTGGCCGGTTTGGATAGGTTTATTATTGCATCGATTGCAGAGCAATTAGCGCCGGAACAACGAATTATACTTAACAAAGTGCTTAATCGGTTCAATCCCGAAATATCCGTGCCTGCTGTAGGACCATTTCCGCATTTTGTCGCTTATACCGACCACTCCGGTGCACAAATCGAGGTGAAGATTCCGCAATCACCCGACGGTGTGCAGCCGCAAGTCCGGGTAGAAGTACGGGATCGTGAAAGAGAAGTGAAATATCCTCAAGTTGCAGCGAAAACGAATGTGCGAACCTTTATCGTCGTACGTCCCGATACGGTAATAACGAGAGAATTCGAGATTCCCGATTTCGGTCAATTAGCTGCACAACGCGTCGATGCGGAAAAAATACGTCGTAAAGTCCGTGAAGAATTTGCTAAATCGCTTCATAATACTCGAATAAATATTAAACCTCAAATTGATATACACCACGACGGACAAAGTGTTCAGGTTATAACACGTGTCGATCGTCCGGGTGAACCCGGTGAAGTCCATAGACATATGGTAAAGCATGATTCCTTAATGCTTAATCAATTTCACGAAGAGCATTTCATCCGTTTGCGTGAACTATCGAAGATAATGATGCAGCGGATTCCCGAATTCGTCGGCCAGGATACAATCAGGATACCGCAGGGGTTCAGCCCATTCGATGAATCATTCGAAGAGAGAATGCAGCAACTCGAATACGATTTGAACCAGCTTGGTGAGAGATTGGAGAAGATGGTTGAAGAGCCGGCGAATTTTATTTTTATGCAGGACTCCATCTTTTTCCATTTATTCCCGGATACACTTTATCGATAAGTTTATTATCGCGCTTCCGGGCTATTCATTATAGACCCACTTCATTTGATATGTGCAGTTGATTTTCATTTCTGTTATCACTACATTTTGATATTGTATCGTATTCCCCACAAATAAGACCATTCAATTGAAAACAGTGAAGGTAAATATTCAGCGCACCGATAAATCTGATATAGATTTACCCGAATATACAACTGAGGGATCTGCCGGCATGGATATCCGCGCAGCCGTCACTTCAGATGTTATCATTCAACCCGGCGATGTAGAGATTATTCCCGCGGGATTTATTATTGAACTGCCGCAGGGATATGAAGCCCAGATTCGCCCCCGTAGTGGTCTTGCTGCAAAATATGGTATCGGTGTCTTGAATGCCCCCGGTACGATAGATTCGGATTATCGTGGTGAAGTAAAAATAATTCTTATGAATTTCGGAAAGAAGCCGTTTACCGTCCGGCGCGGTGACCGTATTGCACAGATGGTTGTTGCTCCATATACCCGCGTTGCATGGAACGAGGTTGACCGGGTTAACGAGACCGATCGCGGAGCCGGCGGATTCGGACACTCAGGAAGCCAATAAAAAAATATCTGAATGGCGAAGAAAAAAAATAATCCGGGAAAAACAAAAGCCCAAGGAAGTCGGCAACCCGATGCTCAAACCGCATCAAAACCTATTTCGCAATTAGCACAATATCAGGTCGGTATTAGTATTGTCGCCGCTATTGTGCTGCTTATTATCTTTCTCTATACCATACGAATCGTTATATCTCCCTTTCTTATTCTCGGTGTGATAATATTTATACTCTATCCGGTGCGATATAACATCGTCGCACGGCGTCTTCTCTGGACAAGTGTGATATTGTTTATGTTTTGGTTTTTTTATATGATCAGCGGTGTTCTTGTCCCGTTGATTATCTCATTCGGCATTGCGTATATTGTTAACCCGCTCATCGATCATCTTGAAAAAAAGCGAATTCCACGTTGGGCGACGGCGCTCGGGTTAATTCTCACGATTATAACAATCATTGTTCTGGTATTGATAATGTTGATGCCGTTGATCATTCAGCAGTTCAACGATCTGCTTCAAAGTGTATCGAGTGCGGTTGCCGATATCGGGGAGTGGTTGCGTGAAGGTGAATTATTCGATCGGTTGGAAGGCGCCGGAGTTCCCGCCGATAATATACGCAACTTTGTTAATGTCGAGATCGTGCCGACGCTTGAAAATTTTTCTCTGCTTCTCCTCCAGGCGATGTTTGATTTCTTCATAGGGTTATCGGGAATAATTACGCACCTGATCAATCTCGTTACCGTTCCGTTCTTGTCTTTTTTCCTTATGAAAGATTTTCCGGCGGTCAAACGGCGTGTGAAAATAATGGTCCCCGACGAGTTTCAGCCGGGGGTTGTGTATTATTATCGCAAGATCGACAAGATGCTCGGAAGATATATCCGTGGATATATTGTTCTTGCCAGCATTAACGCATCGCTGGCGGGGTTACTGTTGTGGATATTCGGCGTCAAGTATGCAGCAGTGATGGCGATTATTACTTTCTTTTTGGATTTTATACCGTATTTTGGACTTGTTCTGACGATGATTCTTGCAGGGATAGTCGGCTTTCTTTCCGAACCGCCGGTACTGTTGCGTGCTCTCCTTGCAGTATTAAGCATCGGCGCTCTGGCGATACTTGAGAACTACGTTCTTGCGCCTTTTATTCTCGGCAGACCGATAGGGTTGCATCCGGTTGTATTAATTATGACCTTGTTGATTTTCGGCTTCTTCTTCGGAATCCCCGGATTAATTATCGCGCTTCCCACCACTGCCATTATTATCCTGTTCGCAAAGGAATGGGATATCCGTCGCCGTGAAAAGCTCGGGTTGCCGCCCATCGATTATAAAAACGTATGAAACATTCAAAATCCGGAATGCTTTATCTCGTCTCTACCCCGATAGGTAACAATAACGACATTACACTCCGCGCGCTCGACATTTTAAAAGCAGCAGATATGGTTGTCTGTGAGGAAGTGAAAGAAGGTAATAGATTGTTGACTACCTATAATATTGCCCGCGATGTTATTCCTCTCAATGAACATAATGAACAAGAACAGACGGACGAGATAATTACTTTCCTGGTTAACGGCAAGACAGTCGCACTCATCTCGGATGCAGGTGCGCCGTTGCTCGCAGATCCGGGAACCCGTTTGGTACAGCGCTGCATCGAGATGAAGATACACGTTACTTCTCTGCCGGGGGCTAATTCTATCATACCTGCGTTACAACTTTCGGGATTTTCACTCGATACTTTTCTCTATGTCGGCTGGTTGTCACCCAAAAAGGAAATCCGTCGCAAACAACTCAAAGATTTGAAAAAGGAAACCCGTTTGCTCGTAATTCTCGAAGCGCCGTACCGGATTAAACCGTTGCTTCGTGATGTATCTCAGATATTCGGAACCGGGCGAAAAGCGGCGATAGCATTTGATCTAACTACAAATAAAGAAACGATTTATCGCGATACGATCGGCGCTTTGACAACTTATTTTGAACGAAACCCGCGCAAGGGGGAATTTGTTTTAGTTATTGAAGGCGCCTAACCTCATTTGTAATTAACTACTGCTATCGTTATATTTAAGATATAATGTTTGATAAGCGAGCACATATTGCCCCGGAGTTACGCGGTGTGCATTGGCTAAACAGCGTACCGCTATCCATACATGCGTTGAGGGGGAACGTGGTGGTATTGTTTTTCTGGGATCAAACCTGCATCCGCTCTCTCTGCATGCTTGACTACATTAAAGAGTTGCATGCTCGATACGAAGATGCCGGTCTTATAGTGATTGGAGTTCACTCACCCGCTTTTAAATTTGCCGGAAGATTGGAATCACTTGAACGATTGTTAGCTGAACGTGAAATTACTTTCCCGATCATTATGGATAATGATCGGGAAACGCTTGAAGTGTACCGTAATACCGAAACTCCGGCAATAATAATCGTCGATCAGGAGGGAAGTATTCGTGCACACTATCACGGGCGTGGTAAGCAGCAATCTGTTGAACGGGACGTTCAGGTTATTTTGAAGGATAGCTGTGTTATAGATACCTTGCCATTGCCGATGGATGCTTTGCGCCCGGAGGAAATTCCCGGAGTGATTTGTTCGCGGGAAACACCGCAAGTCTATTTTGGATATTTAAAAGGAAATATTGGAAATCAAGAGGGATTTAACCCTGAGTCTGTGTATGCGTATGAAGACCCGGGTTTTTATCTCCCCGGTCGTTTTTATCTCGCCGGCGTTTGGAAAAGCGGACGCCAAGCAATGATTCTTGAACAACTCATCTCTGAAGAAGGGTATATTGTGATCAAGTACGAAGGACGGGAAGTTTATGCAATAATCGGTTACGAGGGTGATACTGCTAACCGGCTTAATGTTTTACAAGACGACGAATTCCTGACCGCAGAGAATAAAGGTGATGACGTTCGAATCGATAAAGCCGGGCGAAGCTACATCGATGTACATTCCCCCGGGTTGGTTCATCTTGTTAAAAATGATGAACATGCCGAATATACTCTAAAAATTACCTCCCAAACCGCCGGTATTGCAATGTATTCACTCACGTTTATACCCGGCGTCATTCTCGAATTAATCGGGAAAAATTAATTTTTTTTATTCCCTAAGTTAATTACAATTTCATTTGTTTCATATAGTAAATATAAGGAAGCATGAAAAATACTTTACAGAAGCTACAAATTATTTTGCAAGAACGTATCCTTGTGCTCGACGGCGCAATGGGTACGATGATACAGAGGTATAAACTTAGTGAAACAGATTTTCGCGGCGAACGATTTCAAGATCATCCGGGCGATTTACAGGGTAATAACGATCTGCTGTCGATAACCCGCCCCGATGTTATAAAAGAAATTCACCATGCTTACCTCGAAGCCGGGTCGGATATTATCGAGACAAACACATTCAGCGGGACCTCAATCGCGCAGGCGGATTACAAAATGCATGATCTTGCATACGAGTTGAACCGCGAATCGGCGAAAATCGCGAAAGAAGCGGCTGATGAATACACGAAGAAGAATCCGGAAAAACCGCGCTTCGTCGCAGGAGCACTCGGGCCAACCAATAAAACCGCATCGCTCTCTCCGGATGTCAATAATCCCGGGTATCGCGCGGTCAGCTTCGACGATCTCGCAAAAGCATACGGCGAACAGGCGCGCGGATTGATAGACGGCGGCGCGGATATACTGCTTGTCGAAACGGTCTTCGATACGCTAAACTGTAAAGCGGCGTTATATGCAATTCAGGAATTAAGCGAAGAGCTGAATCGCGATGTACCAATTATGGTATCGGGTACGATCGTCGATCAGAGCGGGCGTACGCTCTCGGGGCAAACGGTGGAGGCATTCTGGATATCCGTTTCACATACGAAAAATCTTTTGAGCGTCGGATTGAACTGTGCGCTCGGTGCGAAACAGATGCGTCCGTTCATTGAAGAGTTTTCGAAAGCGGCAACGTGTTTTGTGAGCGTGTATCCAAATGCCGGTTTGCCGGATGAGTTCGGCGAGTATAATGAAACGCCCGAAACGATGTCAAAACAGTTGGACGATTTCGGGCGTAACGGATTTTATAATATCGTCGGCGGATGCTGCGGAACAACAGAGAAACACATCAAGATGATAGCGGATCTTGCCGCAAAGCATAAACCGCGCGAACTTCCCGAACACGAACCGTATCTCCGGCTGAGCGGACTCGAACCGCTGGTCGTGCGCCCCGAAACCAATTTTGTAAACGTGGGTGAACGGACCAACGTTACCGGCTCGCGAAAATTCGCGCGGCTGATCAAAGAAGAGAATTACGAGGAAGCTTTATCCATTGCAAAAGATCAGGTCGAGGGCGGAGCGCAGATACTCGACGTGAATATGGATGAGGGGATGCTGGAATCCGAAGAAGTGATGACGACGTTCCTCAACCTCATCGCGTCGGAGCCGGATATAGCGAAGCTCCCGATCATGGTCGATTCATCGAAGTGGTCGGTGCTCGAAACCGGATTGAAATGCCTGCAAGGGAAAGGGGTCGTTAATTCGATAAGTCTGAAGGAGGGAGAAGAGAACTTTAAGGAGCAGGCAAAGAAAGTGCGCCGGTACGGAGCGGCGGTGATCGTCATGGCATTCGACGAGAAAGGTCAGGCGGATAGCTATGAACGGCGCATTCAGATCTGTGAACGGGCATATAAAATATTGACGAAGGAGGTAGGTTTCCCGCCGCAGGATATCATCTTCGATCCGAATATCCTCACCGTGGCGACGGGAATGGAAGAACATAATAATTATGCCGTCGATTACATTAAAGCGACGAAATGGATCAAAGAAAATCTTCCGCTCGCAAAAGTAAGCGGAGGACTCAGTAATATTTCGTTCTCCTTCCGCGGCAACGATACCGTACGCGAAGCGATGCACGCCGCTTTTCTCTATCATGCGATCAAAGCCGGTATGGATATGGGGATCGTCAACGCGGGACAGCTTGAAGTGTACGAAGAGATCCCGAAAGATTTACTGGAACACGTCGAAGATGTTCTGTTAAATCGCCGCGACGATGCGACCGAGCGTCTGATCGGGTTTGCCGAAAAGGTGAAACAGAAAGATAAAGGACCCGGGAAAAAGGATGAATGGCGTGAAGGAAGCGTCGAAGAACGACTCAAGCATGCACTTATCAAAGGGATCGTTACGCATATCGAGGAGGACACCGAGGAAGCCCGTCAGAAGTACGATAAACCGCTCGATGTGATAGAGGGACCGTTGATGGACGGCATGAACGTGGTCGGCGATCTGTTCGGTTCGGGCAAAATGTTCCTGCCGCAGGTAGTAAAGAGTGCACGCGTGATGAAAAAAGCCGTCGCGTATCTTATCCCGTATCTTGAAGAAGAAAAGAAGAGAGCGAAAGACACGAGCGAGAAAGGAAAGGTACTGCTCGCGACGGTCAAAGGAGACGTACACGATATCGGAAAGAACATTGTCGGCGTCGTGCTCGGGTGCAACAACTACGATGTCGTCGATCTCGGAGTTATGGTCCCCGCTGAAAAAATTCTCGATACGGCTGAGACGGAGAAAGCGGATATCGTCGGATTGAGCGGGTTGATCACCCCGTCGCTCGATGAAATGGTGAACGTCGCGAAAAAGATGGAGGAGCGCGGAATGAAAAAACCGCTGCTCATCGGCGGTGCGACAACGTCGAAAGTTCATACGGCGGTCAAGATAGCGCCGGGGTATTCCGGTTCCACCATACACGTGCTCGATGCATCGAAGAGCGTTCCGGTCGTGGGTAACCTGCTTAATAAAAAAGTACGCGATGAGTATGCCGAAAAGGTGAAAAAAGAGTACGATAAAGTCCGCGACGATCACGGCAAACGGAAGACAAAAAAGAAATACATAGAACTGAAAGAAGCCCGCAAGCAAAAACCTCAAATCGAATGGAAAGACAGCTCGATTAAAAAACCGAACAAACTCGGTGTTACGGTATTGAAGAATTACGATCTTAACGTGCTGTGCAAGTATATCGACTGGACGCCGTTTTTCAGAACGTGGGAGCTGCGCGGTAAATATCCCGATATATTCGACGATCCGGATGCCGGCAAGGAGGCGAAGAAATTGTTCGACGATGCGAAAAATATGCTGAAGAAGATCATCGACGGGAAACTATTGCAGGCGAACGGCGTGGTGGGACTCTTCCCCGCCAACAGCGTCGATAACGACGATATCGAAGTCTATAAAGATGACGATCGCAAACATGTATTGACGACGCTGCACACGCTCCGCCAGCAGACGGAAAAAACGAATAATCAACCCAACCTCGCGCTCGCCGATTATATCGCGCCGCGTGAGAGCGGTATAAAGGATTATATCGGCGCGTTTGCAGTTACTACAGGACTCGGTGCGGACAAACTGGTCGAACAGTACGAGAAAGACCATGACGATTACAATAGTATTATGGTCAAAGCGATCGCCGACCGGCTCGCAGAAGCGTTCGCCGAACATCTCCACGAACGCGTACGAAAGGAGTATTGGGGATACAGCGATGACGAAGACCTCTCAAACGAAGAGTTGATAAAAGAAAAGTATGTCGGCATACGTCCCGCAGCAGGATATCCGGCACAACCCGATCACACGGAGAAACCGTTAATTTTTAAATTACTTGATGTCGAAGAGAACGCAGGTATTACATTGACCGAAAGCTACGCGATGAATCCCCCCGCGTCGGTGAGCGGTTTGTACTTTGCGCATCCCGAATCGAAATACTTCAACGTCGGTAAAATCGGCAAAGACCAGGTGCTCGATTATCATAAGCGAAAAGGCATGAGCATCGAAGAAACCGAACGCTGGCTGCGCCCGATATTGAATTATGATGAAGGGGATTAGCGGGTGAGTGTGAAACAGGGGCAAGTGCGGCTGTTCCCGGCTTTTTAGAGGGGAGTGACTTGCGCATGCATCATGTGGTTTTGATAGACCGCAAAACGAAGGATATATTTATATTTCGAAATGATCGCTTGAATGAACAAACAAAAATTCCTCGAGGGCATCCGGCTTTTTAACGAACACAAATTTTTCGAATGCCACGATCTCTTCGAGGAAATATGGATGAGTGAGGAAGGATCGGATGCGGAGTTCTTCCGGGCATTGATCCATCTTGCGGTCGGCTGCTATCACATGAACAACGGCAACTACCGCGGCGCGAAGAGTCAGTTGATTAAAGGCACCCAAAAACTCGAGCCGTATAAACCGGAACATCTCGGCATACGGGTTGCACCGCTCGTAGAATCCTTCCGGGACGTTATTTTGGATGTCGAACGCGTAGTACAGGGACAGCTTCCTCCGGATGATATTCGGGGAAAACCGATTATAGAATATCAATAATTTTGACATTAAATTATTTTGCAGACAAGAGAATCCTTATCACCATGACAGCATCTAATCTAATTCGGTGACACAGAATGCAATCGCTCACGGCGAAAATAAAACAAAAGGCACATGAGCTGGGATTTGAGCACATTGGTGTTTCGCCGGCGGAGAAGTTGACCGTAGAGGCGGAGCGGCTGGCGGAGTGGCTCTCTCGCGGGTATCACGCGACTATGTACTGGATGGAGCGAAAGGGTGACCGCCGGACCGATCCGCGGAATATAGTACCCGGGGCGCGATCAGTTATATCTGTTGCAATGAATTATTATACACCGCATGAGATTACCGATCATCCCGAACGGGGGAAGATATCACGGTATGCATGGGGCGACGATTATCATGATATAGTCGGCGGACGGTTGAAATTATTGTGGGAATATATTAAGGATATCGAGCCCGGTGCGGCGGGAAGGTATTACGTCGATACCGGGCCCGTGATGGATAAAGTGTGGGCGGAGCGTGCGGGAATCGGCTGGATCGGAAAACATACGAACCTGATTTCGCGCGAATACGGTTCGTGGCTTTTTCTCGGCGAGATCATCACGACGCTTTCGCTTGAATACGATATCCCGACGCAGGATTATTGCGGAGCGTGCAGGCGCTGTATCGATGCCTGTCCGACCGATGCGATCGTCGATGAGTATATTTTAGATTCTAATAAATGTCTTTCGTATCTTACTATCGAGCACAGGGACGAGTATCCCGAGGAGTTCAAAATGGATACGGAGCAATGGATCTACGGATGCGATATCTGTCAGGATGTTTGTCCGTGGAATATCAAATTTTCACGACCTGCGGCGGTCGAAGGATATCAGCCGAGGCCGGAGAATTTGAATCCGCTATTGCTCGACATCGTTAATATGGCGCGGGAGGATTTCAGCAGACGATTCCGTAAAAGTCCGGTCAAGCGCACAAAACGTAAAGGTTTACAAAGAAATGCACAAGCAGTAATCGATGGAAATTCAAAAAAAGTTATTTTAAAGAAGGAGATATAAATGTCAAATAATATTCATTCGAAAGTTATTATCATAGGATCGGGTCCTGCAGGATTTACTGCTGCAATATATGCAGCTCGTGCAAATCTCAATCCGATATTATTTGAAGGAACACAGCCGGGAGGGCAGCTAACCATTACAACCGACGTTGAGAACTATCCCGGATTCCCTGACGGAGTGCTCGGACCCGAAATGATGGACATGTTTAGAAAACAAGCACAGCGATTCGGCGCTACTTGCATTTTTAAAGAAGTGACAAAAGTCGATTTCTCAAAACGACCCTTTACACTCGAAGCTGATGACACAACATATACGGCGGATTCGGTAATTATTGCAACGGGCGCCTCGGCTCGTTTACTTGATTTGCCGAACCGTGATAAGTATATGGGATACGGGATATCTGCCTGTGCTACGTGTGACGGGTTCTTCTTTAAAGAACAGGAGGTTGCGGTTATCGGAGGCGGCGACAGCGCGATGGAAGAGGCGACATTCCTCACAAAATTTGCAAAGAAGGTGACCGTTATCCACCGGCGCGATGAATTGCGTGCATCGAAGATCATGCAGGAGCGGGCATTAAAAAATCCGAAGATCGATTTTATGTGGAATACCACAGTCATCGATGTTGGTGGAGAACAAAAAAACGGTCACCCCGCATTGACCAGAGTGAAACTAAAAGATCTCAAAACAGGTAAAGAATTCGAAAAACCGTTTACCGGTTTGTTTTTTGCAATCGGTCATATACCGAATACAAAGCTTTTCAAAGGGATGCTTGACATGGATGAGAACGGATACCTCATCACCCAACCGAAAAGCACAAAGACCAACATCCCCGGTGTATTCGCAAGCGGCGACGCGCAGGATAGTTATTACCGTCAGGCAGTCACCGCAGCAGGCACCGGCTGTATGGCAGCAATCGACGCAGAGCGTTTCCTCGAATCGCAGGATTAATCGCCGCGGGGCGGGTATTGAGCATACCGACCCGCCCTCATCACATATCACAAATGATGACTTGGCGCCCTGTTATACGAATGAAGAGTACACAACCATAAAATTTGACATTGTACAAAACTTTTCTTATAATTGGTTGTTTATCAATAAGTTACAGGGAGCTTTGTAAAACATGGCGTTGTCGAGGTCGGGTAAATGGGCGCTCGGTATTCTGGGCGTTTTTTTTATATTCTTTATTTTTTTCTGGGTTGTAATACTTCTTTTCCTGTCAACTCCGGACGATTCGGTGCGGATCGGAAGAGGGAATAATGTCGCAGTGGTAGAGATTGACGGCGTTATTGTGAGTGCAGAGGATGTTGTACGACAGATAAAAAAATATAGGGATAATCGTAATGTAAATGCGATTTTGCTCAGAGTGGATTCACCGGGAGGCGGCGTCGCTGCAAGTCAGGAGATATATGAAGAAGTGAAGAAAACGGTCGAGAATGGGAAACCTGTCGTTGTCTCGATGGGCGCCGTAGCTGCAAGCGGCGGCTATTATGTTTCACTTCCCGCATCATCCATAGTCGCAAATCCCGGCACCATTACCGGAAGTATCGGTGTTATTTCACAGTTTATCCACGTTGATGAAATGCTTGACAAGATCGGCGTTGATGTGACTACAATCAAAAGCGGTCGGTTTAAAGACTCCGGATCTATGTATCGTGATATGGAGGAATTTGAAAAAACATATTGGCAGGAACTGATGGACGACGTCTATGTGCAATTCGTTTCTGCCGTTGCAGTTGCGCGCAATTTCGAATTGGAGCAAACGTATGATTTAGCCGAAGGTAAAATTTATACCGGACGGCAGGCATACGAACTTGGTTTGATTGATACCCTCGGAACTTATGAAGATGCAATCCGTATCGCCGCAGACTTGAGTGGAATAGAAGGTGATCCCGATATTATCAAGGAGCGGGAGCGCCGTACGTTCTGGGATTCGTTTTTTATGTCGGTGTTTGGTAACTATTCAAACATAAGGGAAAAGTATTTAAATTTACCTGCGGTGCAATATAGAATGCCCGATCCAATCATTAAGTAAATTACGTAATAAGGAGTAACAAAATTGACTAAAGCAGATATCGTTGATCATATAGCATCCGCTACCGGTTTAACGAAAGTTGAAACCGAAGCAGTTGTGGACGGATTTATTTCGACGGTGATCGAAGCATTACGAGAGGGGAACAACATCGAAATCCGTGGGTTCGGCAGTTTCAAAGTTAAAAAACGCAAAAGCCGGATTGCCCGCAATCCGCGAACGGGGGAACAGGTTATTGTTGATGAACACTACGTTCCGATCTTTAAAGTTTCGAAGGATCTCAAGAATGCCGTCAATGAGAATATGAAAAGGAAGGAGCATGCAAACGCGTTATGATTGTATATGTTTTGTGTGACGGAGGGGTGATATGAAACCGAAATTAGTATGTGCAGCTTGTTCAGCAGAGATTGAGAAAGGCGATAAATTTTGTGCATCTTGCGGCGCCACAATCGAGTGGGATGATGAAGTGCGGGAGACTCACGAAAAGAAAGCCCCCGAAAAAAATGTAGAGAAAAAACCTGAGGTGAAAAATATACTATGTGATGTGTGCGGAAATGAGAATGAATCAACCGCTCAATTCTGTGAAAGTTGCGGTGCACGTCTTGAAGGCGCGCAAAACCCGCCGAAAAAATCTCCCGGCGATAAACCCGCCGTCAAACAAAAAGAACAAAAGAAAAAACGTAAACAGCAACCGACGTCTATGACATCCGGGAAAGTGATGTCAATTGCAGCAGCGGTAATTTTGCTGGGATTTGCGTTTTATATTTTTGTTATAGACCGGGACGCTTCACATACGCACGACCAACCGGCCGGTATGGGAGGCGGTGAGATGGAACGCGCAATTATGCAGGAAATCGAACGTCTTGAACACGATCTCGATCGTCACGATCCGGAAAACGAACAGACAATGCTCCGGCTTGCAAATTTGTATCATGACATCCGGCAGTTCGATAATGCGATTGGCTACTACAATCAATACATAGAAAGAAATCCGAATAATTCCGACGTACAGGTCGACCTTGGAATCTGTTACTTCGAAGCAGGTCAACCTGAGAGAGCAGTTGAAACCGTTGAAAAAGTTACACGTGACTTCCCGGAACATCAGCTCGCCGCATTTAATCTCGGTATTATATACCTGAATCTCGGAGAGGTTGAACCGGCAAACCGTTATTTCCAGCGCGCCTATGAACTCAATCCTGACAATGAGACCGGACAGCGCGCCCGACGCATTATTGATGAGCATACATTTTGATAAATACTGTAAAAAATAAATAACAAAAACGAAGGAGAAATTACTCTATGCCCAGTGGTAAAAAGCGATTACGGAAAAAAATGTCCACCCACAAACGCAAGAAAAGACGAAAGAGAGATCGTCACAAGAAGAAGAAATAATGTTTAGAGCATTCCGGAGTTGTCCGTACATCTTAATATTTTTCGGACAACTCTTTTAAATTCCCTCATTGTCTTGATTTTTGTGGTTTTTTTTATTTTTTTATATACATATGCCTGTTGCTTTCATAGTTCGTCCCGACTCGTTCCTGCAACAAATTGGGACGGTACGAAGGATGGAAGGAAGGGGCAATATTATTAAACGTTATAAATTAATATTTGCCACATAATATATAAGAAAGGATGGTGTACTATGGCAAACGGAGGAAACACCGTAAAAGGATTCTTATTCGGCTTATTTGCCGGCGGTGCAATTGGTGCTGCTCTTGCACTACTATATGCCCCGAAGAGTGGAACTGAATTTCGCGGGGATATTAAAAAACGCAAAGATGAATTAGTTGAAGACGCCGAAGAGTATATCTCCTCTGCACGTGAAAAAGCCGTTAGTCTCATTAACGACGGTAAAAAACGTGCGGATGCTATGATCAGCGATGCGCGGAAACGAGCGGAAGATTTACTTCAGGATGCCGAGAAAGTACTCGCCGGCGCCAAAGAAAAAGCCGGCGGTCTGGCAGGAGAGAGCGAAAAAATTCGCGATGCCGTGAAAGCCGGCGTCGATACATTTAAAGACGAGCGAGCAAAAGGTAAATAACACAATGCTCGCTTAGTATAGTAATTCATTCATCAGCCCTCTCAGGATTATCCTTTGAGGGCTGTTTTTTCTAATCCTACTAAATTACTCGCCGGAGAAAAATTGTGGAATTTACGGTTTATGTCAATATAGCAATTACAATAGGATTTCTTGCATTTGCAGCGCTGTGTATCTCTCTGATATTTACCATTTCTAAAATCCGTGTTTCGTTTACCAAAATTCAGGAAGATGTAAGCGAACTAAACAGGAATGCGATGCCGCTATTCGAAAATTTAAAAATCGTGTCGGATAAGATCAGAAGTATATCGGAAAACGTAGACGATCAGATAACCGTTTTACGATCATCGGTCGAGTCGATACGTGAAATGACCGATAATATTGTTTCATTTGAAAAACAAATTCAACACGAAGTTGAGGGACCTCTTATGGAAGCGGTGGGGTTTGTTTCAGCGCTTGTCAAAGCAGTGAAAGCATTTGTTACAAAAATGAAAGAATAGTGTGCTGTGATTGAAAAGAAAAAATAATTAACCATTATAATTTAAATAAAGGAGGTTCGTTTGGCTAAGGGAAAAGTATACGAACCCGCGCATGTCCGGAATGTTGCACTGATCGGACATGGCGGGTCTGGAAAAACCAGCTTTGCCGAAGCAGCTCTATATACTTCGGGAGCAACCAACCGATTAGGTAAAATTGAAGACGGCTCAACTCTCTCCGATTATCACCCAGACGAAATTGAACGACAGATATCGATAAATACATCGATGTTGTATACCGATTGGAGCAATATAAAAATGAATATACTCGATACTCCGGGGTACCCGGATTTCATCGGCGAAGTGAAATCGGGTTTAAGTGTTGCGGATAACGCTTTGTTGTTTTTGAAAGCAGCCGAAGGTATCGAAGTCGGGACCGAGATCGATTGGCAGTTTACGGACGAGTATCATACGCCGGCGGCGATAATTATAAATAAAGTAGATAACGAACACGCAAAGGTCGATGATATATTTCAAGCGGCCCGGGATCGGTTCAGCGTAGATGTAACACGGATGCAGTTCCCGGTAAGCGAAGGGCATACATTCGACTCTGTCGTCGATTTGCTGAAAATGAAGCTGTTAAAATATACTAAAGACGGCGACGGAAAACCGGCGGAACAGGATATTCCCGGGGAATTACAGGAAAAGGCGAACAAACTTCGCACGGAACTCATAGAAAAAATTGCCGAGAGCGATGAAGCATTGCTCGATAAGTTTTTGGATGCGGGAGATCTCAGTGAAGAGGAATTCTTTGCAGGATTGAAGAAGGCGTATATCAACCGTAAAATATTTCCGGTGTTTTATGCATCCTCGGTGCATAACGTCGGTGTTTCAGCAGTGCTTGACTTTTTGACGAATGTTGCACCTTCACCGGTCGATCGTGGGCCGTTGAAAGTGATTCATAACGATAAAAATGAAGAAATAGATCTGCCTCCCGTTGCCTCTAAGGAACCGATCCTATTCATATTTAAGACGATATCCGAAGCTCACGTCGGCGAGTTATCTTTCTTCCGGCTATATTCCGGCACAATTCATTCGGGTATAGACCTTGTTAACCAGTCGAACGGAACCTCGGAACGAATAAGCCAGATTTATATAATGAACGGGAAAAACCGATCAGAGGTAAGTGAATTAAAAGCGGGAGATATTGCCGCCGTAGTAAAGCTAAAAAATACGCATACGAACGATACCCTTGCTCCTAAAAACATGCCGGTCAGTGTCAAGAAAATTAAATTTCCCGAACCGATCATTAGCGTTGCGCTTCAACCGAGAAATAAAGGTGAAGAAGAAAAAATTGGATCGGGATTGCAGACGCTGCATGCAGAAGATCCGACATTTGTCGTTAACTTCGATCCGGAATTATCACAAACAACGATCAACGGACAGGGTGAACTTCACCTTGATATTATTGTAAAGCGCTTGAAAGAACGATTCGGGGTTGAAGTAGACCTTGAAAAGCCCCGTATTCCTTTCCGGGAGACTATTAAGAAACAATCTCGTGTTCAAGGAAAATACAAGAAGCAATCAGGAGGTCGCGGTCAATACGGAGACGTTTGGTTGCAGCTTGATCCGATGCCGCGCGGCGGTGATTTTGAATTTGTCGATGCCATCGTCGGCGGTGTTGTGCCGGGTAAATACGTGCCCGCAGTGGAGAAAGGGGTGCGTGAAACAATGAGGCAGGGGGTGCTTGCCGGTTATCCGGTGGTCGACGTCAAAGCAACGCTCGATGACGGCTCCCACCACCCGGTAGATTCATCGGAAATGGCTTTTAAGGTAGCCGCCTCTATGGCGTTTAAAAAAGCATTTCTGGGAGCAAATCCCGTACTTCTCGAACCGATCTATAATGTCGAGGTGCGTGTCTCCGAGGAATTTATGGGCGATGTAATGGGAGATATCTCCAGCCGACGCGGTAAGATTCAGGGTATGGATTCGGAAGGTTCGTTCCAGATTGTACGGGCGAAGGTACCGCTTGCCGAACTGCATAAATATTCTACGGCATTACGGTCGATGACAGGCGGGCGCGGAATCCATAAGCAAAGCTTCTCCCATTATGAAGAAGTACCGTACGAGTTTGCGGAAAAAATAATCGAAGAAGCGAAAAAAGAAAAGGAAGAGGAAGTTTAAATCCAGTGGACAATAGACAATTGACAGTTGGCAATGCGTAGATAGAAGTTAACTGTTTCCGGGGGATGAGGTTACAATGGAACGACTCTGGTCGCCCTGGCGGTCAAAATATATCGAGAGCTTTAACGAAAAAAAAGACGAATCCGATGATTACTGTCTTTTTTGCGATGCGCTTAACACGCCGGAAAAAGACGATGAACGGTATGTGCTGTACCGGGGGCAATCGTGTTATGTTATTATGAATCTGTACCCATACAATAGCGGGCATCTGATGATAGTTCCTTACCGTCATTTGAGCGCGCTCACCGAAATGAGCGATGAAGAATACCTGGAGATAATGCAACTCTTGAAACGATGCACCGAAGCGCTTGACCGGACAATGAGTCCGCACGGATTCAATGTCGGCGCAAATATCGGGCGGGTGAGCGGAGCGGGAATAGATCATCATATACATTTTCATATTGTTCCCCGTTGGAACGGGGACACAAACTTTTTGCCGGTACTCGGCGATACCAAAGTTATTTCGGAAGAAATGCCGAAAACCTACCGAAAACTCAAGAAACACCTCATAGACTCGACTGCTTGAAGTTTACTCGTTAAACCAAAAGTCCTGTACGGGTGTCTAATTCACAAATAAAGATGTGTTCCGGGATTAATTGTGGTATCTGATCACGAAGATAATGAATTAATAGACCGTTTTCTGGATGGAGATGAGCAGGCATTCAATTTGCTTGTCCGGAAACATCAGGATTTTGTGTATAATATTACCCGGAAGATAACCGGAAATCATGAAGATGCAATAGAAACAGCACAGCGGGTTTTTGTGAAAATGTATGACCGGCTTGCGTCATTTACAAAAGCATCGGCATTTTCAACATGGTTGTACAGGGTTGCAACGAATGAATCGTTAAATGTAATCCGATCGAGGCGTTTTAAAAAATGGTTCAGCTTCGATGATGCGGAAAAAGAACTCCGCGATACTGCAATAAACCCGTTTGAAGCATTGGTGGAAGAGGAAAAAAAAGAACAACTCGATCGTGTGGTCCGGACGTTACCAGACCGGCAGCAAACGGTGTTCATGTTGCGTATGAGTGAAGGATTGTCATACGAGGAAATTGCCGATGTCCTCGGTGTCAGTCAAGGCAGTTTAAAGGCATCATTTTTTCATGCAGTCAATAAAGTAACAAAAGCACTTGGGAAAATATATGAAAAATCATAAGGATTGTGAAATAATCCGCCGGAGGATTGAAGAAGGTATTATAGGAACTGCTGCGATCGACCGTTCGGAACTAAACGACCACATGCAATCGTGCAGCGACTGCCGGACATATGCGGCGCAATTAGAGACGCTCTCTGCAATTTCAAATGTTCGCTATACGCTGCCTGCACATGAACGCGGAAGCTTTTCAGCAAAAGTGCGCACCCGAATTGAAGATCAAAAAACCTCACGACGGAAACCCGCTTTTATAGCACAACCGGCATTTCAGATAGTCGTATTGATTATGATTATTGTATCGGTTGCATTATATCTTATCAATACCGAACCGGCCCCGGTGTTTGTTGTTGAATGGGACAATATTGAATATTTAAATGAATATACCTTTTATTATGATGATATGATTATTCCCGATAACGGGATAATCATTGATTTGTATGCGGAAACTTTGTTCGGCGAGGATTTCTATCACGATGATTTCCGGGACGCCGGTTATTTCGACGATGAATATTATTATACTATAGATCTATTGTCACCCGAAGAAATTGAAGATATCATCCAACGAATGGAAGGGGCTTAAAAGCATGGTGCGTTTAACGTCATTATTGATATTTCTTTTGTTGTTTGTCCAGGCGGATGTTTTCACACAGCAGCGTCATCAGCGCATGCAGGAGGGCCGCGATCGTATCGAAACCTTGCGGCAGGTGAAAATGATCGAAGCGTTGAACCTCGATGAGGAAACCGCTGCCCGGCTATCCGTATTTTACAAGCGGCATCAGGATAAAATACGGGATTTACATCAGGAAATAGAAAATCTGATCGACGAACTTGAATCGGCGATCGATGAGGATAAACCGGACAATGTGCTGCGGCAAATTCGATCCGGCATTAACGAAAAACGAAATACTATACATGAGAACAGAGTCAATTTGTACCTGGAGATCGAAGACATACTTACGCCGCGTCAGGTTGCGAAACTTATTGTGTTCGAGAGGAACTTTAATCGGGACTTGCGTCAAATTATGCGTGAAGTGCAGCGTGACCGGCGGCGCGGCAGGTGAACCGATCCGGTTATTAATCTGTTTTCCATTACATGAATCGCTCCAACATCTATCTTGATTACAGCGCAACGACGCCTGTCGATCCGGCGGTGCTCCTGGCTATGCAGCCGTATTTTACCGATGTATTCGGAAATGCCTCGTCCGTACACGCACACGGTCGAAAGGCAAAAGCTGCACTCGAACGCAGCAGGGAGATCGTTGCCGCCGAACTCGGTATATATCCCGGTGAATTACTTTATACCTCCGGCGGTACTGAATCCAATAACACCGCGTTGATCGGCGCCGCGCTTGCATTACGGAAGCACGGCAAATCCCATATCGTTACTTCAAAAGCCGAACATCAAGCTGTCCTTGAAACATGCGAGTTTTTAGAGTCAATCGGGTTCACCGTTACGTATCCGGACGTCAACCGGTACGGCGCCGTAGAACCGGAGCATCTTACCGGTGTCTTGCGCGATGATACCGGGTTGGTTTCTTTGATGCATGCCAACAACGAGCTTGGTACGTTGAATGATATCCGGACGCTCGGTGATATCTGCCGTGATCAGGGAATACTGTTTCATTCCGATATAGTGCAATCATTTGCAAAGATGCCGATCGATTTGAGCGAACTACCGGTTGATCTTGCTTCTATATCGGCGCATAAAATTTACGGGCCGAAAGGAATCGGAGCATTATATATTCGAAAAGGAGTAGAAATTGAGCGGTTCCAGCATGGTGGTGGTCAGGAACGCGGACGAAGGGGAGGAACGGAAAACGTTCCGCTTTCGGTTGGATTTGCAAAAGCAGTCGAATGTATGCAACAAATACGTGAAGAAGAACGCGAACGTCTTCGTTCGATGCGGACACAACTTCTCAACGGTCTGACTGAAAAGATTGAAGGTTTGCACGTTAACACCGATATTAGCAACTCGGTTGATCATATCCTGAATGTATCCTTCGATGCAGCGAAAATATTGATCGATGGAGAAGCTCTTCTGATGAGTCTCGATACTGCAGGATTATCCGTATCGAACGGCTCTGCCTGTACTTCCGGCTCGCTTGAACCGTCGCATGTCCAGCTCGCAATCGGTCACGATGCACCGACCGCAAAGTCGGCAATTCGTTTTTCGCTCGGGAAATACACGACGGGGGGTGATATCCGGCATGCCGTCGATATAGTTGCCGGTGTTATACAGAAAATCGGTCGACCTGCAGAAACTGTTTGAAGATAACCTTCCGTTTCAGTATCTTACTATCTTAATGCATCACAATATCAATATAATACTGGGAATAGAAACATCGTGCGATGAAACCTCCGTTGCGGTGCTCAATAACGGTACGGTATGCTCGAATATAATCTCCTCGCAGGTTGTTCATAAAGAATACGGCGGAGTCGTTCCCGAACTTGCATCGCGTGCACACTTAAAAATGATCGTACCGATAATGAACGCCGCTCTTGCTCAAGCGGGTTTCTCCCTTGAGGATATAGATGCTGTCGCGGCAGTGTACGGTCCGGGGCTTGTGGGAGCATTGCTGGTCGGGCTGAACTTCGGGAAATCGCTTGCATGGTCCCGGCGAATACCGTTTATCGGAGTGAATCATATGGAAGGGCATGTGTATTCCATATTTCTTGAAGATGAAAAACCTGAGTATCCGTTTATATGTCTAACGGTATCGGGGGGACATACCGATCTCCTCTATATAAAGGAACCGTTGACCTACGAACGATTAGGAAGAACTCGAGATGATGCGGCAGGTGAAGCGTTCGATAAAGTCGCAAAAATGCTCGGCATCGGCTATCCCGGCGGACCGGTGATCGACAAGCTGGCGAAGGACGGAAATCCGTTTGCGATTAACTTCCCCCGGTCGTATGCCCGGGCAGAGCATTATGATTTTAGTTTCAGCGGACTGAAAACCGCGGTGTTATATTATTTACGCGATCGGAATTTACTCGCGGGGAACGGCGCGCCCGTTGCAAAGTCTCCCGAATTAAATGATATTTGTGCATCGTTTCAACAAGCTGTCGTCGATACACTGGTCGAGAAAACCCGGCGTGCGGTTGCCGATTATGGTGTGAAACACGTGGGAGTCGTCGGCGGCGTATCCGCTAATTCCCGGTTGCGTGAAGTGTTCCAAAACATGGCTTCGGGGAATAATAGTAACGTATATTTTCCCCGGCTTGAATATTGCACGGATAACGCCGCTATGGCTGCGTATGCAGGATGGTTACGATTAATCGACGGTGAAACATCTCCTGCATCGCTTGCAGCGGTTCCGAACCTCAACATAGCATAGTGTGTTTAGATAGATGGAATTCGAAAAGAAAATTGATTATCATAGAAAAGAGATCGATAAAATCGACAGGCAGCTTATAGAGCTATTCAATCGGCGCGCCGAGCATGCGATTGCAATCGGAAAAATGAAAAAGGAACGCAGGTTACCTGTCTATGATCCGGAGCGGGAGAATGAAATTTTTCGCAACTTACGCGAAGCTAACAACGGACCGCTTACACCGGATGCGATACAACGGTTGTTCGAACGAATTATTGACGAATCAAGAAGAATAGAACGTGATTCTGCCGAATCACGCGAAGAAAAAACAGGGGAAACATAGATGGTAAAGAAGGAATTCATGAGGAACGGAATTCAGAACAAGATTATCCTGATACCGGTTGGGATAATTGCAGTTTTGTTAATACTTACTTCTATATATTTTTACCGGGCATTTAATTCACCGAACTATCCGGATGGTGAACGTGTCGTTGTAACCATACCGAAAGGTGTAAGTTTCGACCGCATCGCCGATCTGTTATATGAGAATAATATTATCGAAAACCGGTTCAGATTTTATGTAACCGGTCGTTTGCTCGGATGGGAGGAGAAAATACAAAGCGGCATGTTTGAAGTCCCGCCCGGTAAATCGAATTATGATCTGTTAAAGGACTTGCGTTACGGGAGATTACGCAAGGTCTTTGAGATAACTATATTCGAAGGATTTGGAACGCAGCGGATTGGAGGATTACTGCAAAATCGAATGGGGCTCGATTCGACGCGAGTGGTTGAGCTTGTATACGACAGCTCGTTTGCAGCTCGTTACGGGGTTGACCACGGATCGTTAAAAGGTTATCTGCTGCCGGATCGGTATCGGTTTTTTGGAGATGATAATGAAGAAGACGTTCTCAATAAGATTGTCGGTGAATTTTGGACATTTTACAACGATTCACTGCAAAGGCGCACCGAAGAACTCGGTTTAACGATCCACGATGTAATTGTTATGGCATCGATCGTTGAAGGAGAAACATTGCTTGATTCGGAAAAACCGATCGTCGCGGGTCTATACTATAATCGATTACGACGGCGTATGCCCCTGCAAGCCGATGCCACCGTTCAGTACGCATTAGTCGATGAACCACCGCGCCGGTTGCTCTACCGTGATTATCGTATTCAATCACCCTATAATACATATTTATTCAGAGGGCTGCCTCCCGGTCCTATTAACAACCCCGGACGGAGGGCAATACTCGCATCGCTATATCCCGCCGATCATAGTTATTTATATATGGTCACCGACGGTACGGGTGGGCATATATTTAGCGAAACATATAGCGAGCATATGCGCGCCGTGCGGCAATTCAGACAGATACGGGCTGAACAGGAACGGCTCCGCCGTCTCGAAGAACAAAATCGGGCATCGGGTGAAAACGGAAAGCAAATACTGGCTGACTAAAATCGTATGGTGTTACATTATTTATATATTGTTTTCAGTGTTTGGCTCTTTATCGGTTTATCCCATAATCTTGCCGGTCTACAAATTCAGCAACCGCAGCGGCATGTAACTTCGGGTGAAGCGCGGCTGTGGATCAATGTGGCAAGCGGATTACCGTTCAGACGCGAGGGTACTCTTCGCATTGATGCCGGAGTGGTGAATGTAGTGGAATTTTATGGTTTCAGCAGGTAACACTGATCGTAAACATTTCATAATAGAAACCGGGAGATTCTTCAATGGAACGTTATGCAGTAGATATAGTACTTCTTCCGCCCGACGAAATTATGTCGAAGTCAATAGCGCTTAACCAAAATTTGATCCGGGATAACCCGCCGAAAATTGAATTAAATACAGAGAATTGCATCCCTCATATATCTCTCTCGATGGGAGTGCTGAAAGAATCGGACCTTGAAGAATTTGAAATTGCATTGGTAACCATCGCCGGAAATTTCAAGCCGTTATCATTGAGAAGTTCCGGAATCCATACGGTCGACGTTCCTAACGGTGAGAAAGTATCGGGGATTGCGATCGAAAATTCGGACGGATTATACAATCTTCACAAAGAGGTTATGCAATTGAGCGGCAGATACCTGACCGACGATGCAACTATAGATATGTGCTATTCACCTCCACCGGTTGAGGAGGTAACATTACATTTTATTAAAAATTATCGTGAAAAGTCGGCGTTTGAAAATTTTTCACCGCACATCACGCTGGGGATCGGGGAGATGATAGATCCGGATTTTACTCATGAGTTCACCGCATCGGTTCTGGCATTATGCCGGCTCGGTAATTACTGTACCTGCAGAAAGAAAATGGCCGAAATACGGTTATAAGGCCGGGATATTATATGGGTAATAGAGTAATTATTTGAAATGAGCGTCAGCTAATTTTTAAAAAGAAAAATGTCTGAAAAAATCATATTAAATAAATCGGTATATATCAAAAAATTGAAAAAACTGATTAATCAATCGGATATACGATTAATCAAAGATAAGATTAATCACATAACTCATAGCATTAATAATAATGATCATGTTTCAAATGGTATTGATAACTCCGGTGAACACCCGGATACAATTAATATATCCAAAAATTATATTTTAAATGAACTGACACAAATTGAAAAAACGAGAACGATAGAGAGAACGAAATATTATATTCAACGATTAATTAAAAGTATTTCGGAAATTAAGACGAATAAAGTCAATGATATAAACTTAAACAGGTGGAAAGAGTATGATAATATAATTACCGATAGCTTGTGGCTTTTGCCGAAACGCGATTCGTACGGTGTGCACGCCTCCTGGTATTGGGGGAATTTTATTCCCCAGATTCCGCATCAATTAATGTTACGGTATACAAAATCCGGTGATCTTGTCGTCGATCCGTTCATCGGGAGCGGCACCACATTGTTGGAATGTCTGCGGCTTAAACGAAACGGCATCGGTGTGGAGTTAAATAAAGAGATTGCAAAGAAAACTAAACAAATTTTGAAAAAAGGCGAACAGTATATTACAGAGGATGAATTATCGGATACAAACAGCGCAATCGATTATACTGTTAAAACTATTGTTGAAATCGGCGACAGTACAGAGTTAGATTTTAAAAAATTATTACGGAAGCACGGATTTACATCCGCACAATTTTTACTGCTACATCCTCCGTATCACGACATCATAAAATTCAGCGATCATCCGAACGATCTCTCGGCGCAGAAAGAAATTGAGGGTTTTATCGCGATGTTCTGCAAAGTTATTGATAATATATCCCCAATACTCGATAAAGGAAGATATATGGCAATTGTAATCGGAGATAAATACTCAAATGGTGAATGGATACCGCTCGGATTTTATGTAATGAATGAATTATTAAAGCGAAGCTTTAAACTAAAAAGCATTGTTGTAAAGAATTTTGAAGACACGCTTGCGAAACGAAATCAAAAGGAATTGTGGCGCTATCGGGCGTTGACTGGCGGTTTTTACATATTTAAACACGAATATATTTTGTTATTTAAAAAGAAATAAATATTTTATAGTTATGATTCTATTTCACCCAACGAATGTTTTCAGGTGCAGGGAGCGGCTCATGAACAAACGTATCTTTACAACCGTATTATTAAGCATTTTCTTAAGCATGTGTTATTGCAAGGGGCAAGCGAATATGGAAAATAAACCATACAACAAACTCACACCGGAAGAAGAGCGTATCATTATTCAAAAAGGTACAGAGAGACCGTTCACCGGGAAATATAACGATTTCTACGAAAAAGGTACATACCATTGCAAACGATGCAATGCCCTTCTTTACAGATCAAGCGATAAATTTTCCTCGGGCTGCGGATGGCCAAGCTTCGATGATGAAGTGAAAGGAGCGGTTAAACGGGAAATAGATGCAGACGGAATGCGTACGGAGATTTTATGCGCACATTGTGATGCACATCTCGGACATGTTTTTCAAGGGGAGGGGTTTACCGAAAATAATGTCCGGCATTGCGTTAATTCTATATCGATGGTATTTGTACCGGAAGGTGAAGAACTGCCCCCCGTATTGGGAGGAGGAAAGTGAAATGATCAAGACGTTATTTTTTCCGTCCCTGTATGAAAATTAAAGAAACCCATTCTTCATTTCCGGGATTAATCACTACCAAGCTGCATCCGCCGCAGGTAAGGTCAGGCATTGTACACCGGCGGCGGTTATTCGATAAAATCAATGCAGCGCCTGCAAAGCTGATTCTTGTTGCGGCGCCGGCGGGTTTCGGAAAATCTACACTTGTCCTGGACTGGTTGAGGGAGAATAAGAGTACTTTCGCATGGCTGTCACTCGATGATTCGGATAACGATCCGCGGCGTTTCTATCAATATCTTTTATCGGCGTTGCAGTCCATTTATCCTTCTTTCGGTGAAACACTCGTCACTGCGCTGAAGGGATCATCGGCGCCCTCATCCGAAATTATTCTCACGCATCTTGTTAATGAATTGCACGGATTTGACGGTGAAATATCGTTGGTTCTTGATGATTATTATTTCATTGAAGATCGAGAAATACATCGCGCCGTCAGCTTCTTTTTAGAGCACCTCCCGTCGAATGTCCGGCTGATTATAGCAACCCGTGTGGATCCCTTGTTGCCCCTGCACCGGATGCGGGTGCGCGGTGAACTGACCGAGATCCGTGAAAGAGATCTTCGCTTTACAACGGAAGAAGCCCGTGAGTTTTTTGAAACGATGCACATTCATTTATCGCTTGACGATGTTCAACAACTTGCCGCGAGAACCGAGGGCTGGATAGCGGGATTACAGCTTGCAGCGGTATCGCTGCACGATGTGCGGGATGTCAGACAGTATATCGATTCGTTTGCCGGTACGAATCGATACGTTCTTGACTATTTGCTTGAGGAGGTTTTACACCGGCAAACAAAAGAAGTGCAGATGTTCTTGTTACAGACATCGATTCTTACACGCTTCAATGAGGATATTTGCAATACAATAACCGGCGGCATGAACGCACAAAAGATAATTGACTATTTGGAGCGTTCCAACCTTTTCCTCATTCCGCTGGACGACAGGAGCGAATGGTTCCGGTACCATCATTTGTTTTCGGAATTGTTACAACACCGCCTTCGTCAACTCTATCCCGGTCTCATCGAAGAACTGTACTATAATGCCAGTGTATGGTTTGAAGAGCGTGAGAACTTTAGCGAAGCACTCAATTATGCTTTACGTGTGAAAAATTATCAACGCGCCGCTTATTTGTTGGATCTTTGCGGAATTTACTTCCTTTCAAGAAGCGAATTGTCAACACTCATTAATTATGAGCGGAAAATACCGGCTGAGTTCACGTCAAAACATCCCCGGTTATTGATCGTGAAGGCCTGGGCGCTTATGCTGATGCATAAGACAGATGAAATCGATCCTACCATCGAAAATGTCGAGAATTTAATACGAAATTCCACCGTCGAGATTTCACCGGACATCATTGAATATACGAAAACACACAACGTCATACTTCGTGCATTTGTACTGCGATTGAAGGGAGATCTCAGGAATTCATTGGATGCATCGAGGAAGGTGCTGGATGTCATACCTACCGACCAGTTGCTTTTTCGCGGACTTGTGAGATTTAACATCGGCAGAATATATATGAAGCAAGGATATGCATCGAGAGCTATTGAAGTGTTGGAAAAAGCGTATGATGATAATTTTAAAGCGGGAAATTATTATGTTGCACTTGCGATACTCGCGCACACCGGTTATCTTTATTCCATAACCGGATCCCTCATTAAAGCCCGTCATAAACTGGAGGAATCTTTGGCATTTGCCGAAAGTCAGAATTTGGCATCATTGCCCGCCGCCGGTTATATCTTTTACCAATTAGGTCGTGTTCTGTACCATCAAAACGAACTTGACGATGCAATCGGCGTTCTTGAACGGGCTGTGCAGCTTGGTGAACTGGGAAACGAACCGGATATCGTCTGTAACGCTTTGTTTGCATCTTCATGGATTTATGCTATTCAGGGAAAATCCGATAAAGCAACACAAAATTTCTCTCGTGCGGAAGAGATTGAGAAAAAGAGTAATATTCCGGTATATGAAGCCGATATTGCAATCGAGCGTCTTGCGCTTGACTTCGTATTACAAAAATATGACCGTATTGCAAAATGGATCTCCGGTGTGGATCGATCTATTCCGGATGAATATACAATTATCGATGAAGCTCGTGTTATGTTGATGATCCGCTATTTTGTTTACAACAAATGTTTTAAAGATGCACTCTCATTGATCGACGCATTACGGTCCAAAGCCGATGAACGCGGAAGATATCACATACTTTTACAATTAGATGTACTGCAAGCCATATCTCTCTGGTCTACGGGCAAAAAGACTTCCGCCCTGAGTCTGCTCAATAACGGGCTACAGAGCTCCTTGCAAATGGGATACAAACGGGTGCTGTTCAATATTGGAGATCCTTTTTTCGATCTTTTAACAATTGCCCGACAGGATAAAGCTCTCACTACTCCGGTTCGACGATACGCCAATGAGTTGCTGAAACCGGGTAAAGATGAGCATTATACCGGTTACCCAACGATTCCAAAATACAAACAGGATCTTTCAGAACCTCTTACCGGACGTGAACAGGAAGTGCTTTACTACCTATCCCAAAATTACACGAATAAACAGATCGCCTCTAAACTCTTTGTTTCGCTCGATACAATAAAAACACATCTGAGACATATCTACGGAAAACTCGGTGTAAGCGGTAGAAATGAAGCAGTAGAGAAAGCACGTGAATTGGAGTTGTTGCGGAATTAGAAGAGGAAGAAGGGGTTATCTATTAATGCAGCTTCAATTACCCCGCAAAAAAATCACCCCTCCAATAACCCCGTCGGGTGATGAATATCACCCCTCTTTTTCACGAAATTTGTAGTAAAACAAGCACAATAACGCAACAAAATACTACAAGGTTTCGTATGATATATCAAAACAATCACATCGGATCGGATGAAGGGATCCGCTACCGGGTTACCATTAAGGGTGTTGTAGACAACTCAATGATGGATTGGTTCGATGGAATGGAAGTTACAGTGAAGGATGATGCGACTACAACCCTTGAAGGAAGAGTAATCGATCAATCGGAGCTGCAAGGGTTGCTCCGAAAGATCCACGACCTTCATCTGACGCTCATTTCGGTTGAAACAATTTCACAATGACAGAGTAGAAGAAGGATTAAAATGAGATGGATCATTATAACCATTTTACCGGATTAAATCCGTCATTCACCGAAATAATAGTTACTTTAGAAATGAACTGCTGTATATTATAATCAAAAAAGATATGCCAATATGAAACGTATCACTACTTTAATCATTTTTATCGGTTTAGGGATTTCGTCGCTTGCGTACGGTCAATCTATCGTCGTAACACTGGACGAAGCGATCGACATAGCGCTTCAAAATAACCGTGAGATCGGGATTGCCTCGATGGAGGTTCGGAAATCACGCGCCGCGGTTCGTGAAGCATTCGGGCATGCGTTACCGACAGTCGATGTAAACGGTAACTTCTCACATTTCGTGGAAAAACCGCGGATGCCGTTTCCCGACTTCGAGGCGCTGCTCGGCAATGCGACCTATGCTATTCTCTTTGATGAGGGAGTGCTTCCCCGCGATGAGGATAAATTTAAGCCCGTATCAACACAGTTACAGTCGTTTGCACAAACGAATAATTATGAATCGCAGCTTCAGGTGACGCAGCCGCTATTCAATTCCACGGTATTTCGTGGTATAGGAGCGTCCCGGCGATATCATAATCTTGCCGAGGAAGAATTGCAGCGTACCATTTCATCGACTATACTCGATGTTAAACGTTCTTTTTATGCTGTATTATTGACTAAAGAGATGTATGATATTGCGCGTGCAAGTTTCGAAAATGCAAGCGATAACCTTCGGAATGTGGAAGCAGCGTATGAACAGGGATTGGTTGCGGAGTTCGATCTGCTGCAAGCTGACGTACAGGTAGAGAATTTACGTCCGATGGTATTACAGAGCGAGAATGCATTAAAGAACGCAATGGACGGATTAAAGATCGTTCTCGGCGTCGATCAGGATGTCGAAATAGACGTGGTGGGGGAGATGATTTACGACGACGAACCGGTTCCCGATGCTGAACAAACGATCATCGATGCATATCGTGGAAATTATGGAATTAAATCGTTGGAAATTAAAAAAGACGTCGATCGGGCATTTATATATTATTATCAATCCGAATACTGGCCGGTGTTGTATGCTTTCGGCAACTACACGTATGCAGGATCCGACGACCGGTATAATTTCCAGAATTATTCTTCGTCGATTGTCGGGGTTACAATATCGTTCAATTTATTTAACGGCGGCCGGACGCGGCAGCGGGTACAGCAAGCGCGCGTAACTATGCATCAAACCGAACAGCAGTTGCATCGGTACCGCGATTACGTGGCGATGCAGGTGAAGAGCAAGGTCAACGACCTGCGGCGGGTGCAAAGCATTCTCGAAGCGCAGGAAAGAAACGTCGAGCTTGCCGAACGCGCCTATTCGATTGCGGTTGTTCGATATCGCGAAGGAACCGGAAATCAACTCGAAGTTCAAAACGCGGATATAGCGCTCCGGCAGGCGCGGACGAACCGGCTCAACTCCGTTTACGATTACATTATCGCGCGGGCAGAGCTTGACCATCTTGCCGGAAGAATTAATGAAATGTATGCGACACAATGATATAAAGAGGATACAATGAATAACACAAAACAACATTACATCGCAATCCTTGGACTTGCTGCTATCCTGCTTCTGGCAACCTTCGCCGGTTGTTCCAGACAAAAAACGGAAGCGAGAAGTATGGAGCAGATCTATGAAGAAGAAGGCATACCGGTGCGGGTCGATACCATCCGGCATCAAACCTTTGAGAAGAATCTTGCTTACTTTGCACGGCTTTCCGGTGTGAAAGAGGCAACCAAAAGCGCCGTTATCGGCGGCAAGATCGAGCGCATCAATGCACGGGTAGGAGATCGCGTTGTTGCCAAACAGGTCATTGTTGAAATGGATCAATCGGATCCCGGATTTCAATATGAACAGGCAAAAGCATCGTATGACAATGCCGGGAAGACGTATCGTCGTATGAAGGCGATGCTCGAAGCGGGTGAAACGTCGCAGGCGAATTTCGACAACGCCGAAGCACAATATCTCGTCGCGAAGCGGAATTATGAAACGCAGCGAAAAATGCTTTTCATCGATGCACCTTTCGACGGCACGATCGTCGATGTCAAAGTTCGCACCGGTGATAATGTTAACGGAGACGCACATCTCTTTACTGTTGCTCAGCTTGACAGAATGCACGCACGTCTTTGGGTGACGGAAAAAGAAGTAGTCCAAATACGTCCCGGAATGACCGCGACAACGCAGTTTGACGGCACTATCTACCGGGGAAAGATATCGGAGATTTCCCTTGCTGCCGATCCGATTAGACAGGCATTTTACGCCGACGTGGAATTCGACAACCCCGACCGTGAACTGAGAAGCGGTATTACTATGAATATCGAGATTCGGGTATATGAAAATTCGCGTGCAATCACCGTTCCCCGAAATCTCGTGATGCGAGATACAAACGGTGAGTTTGTATACATAATAGAGAACGGCGCCGCCGTCAAACGCTACATCACCAACGGCAACAGCAGCGGCATCGATTTTGAAGTCAATAACGGCTTGAATGTCGGAGACGTGATCATCACACACGGTGCATCGATGGTCGATGCGGGACGGCGCGTGCGCGTCGTGGAGTAACCCGGTTAATGGTTGTTGGTTAATGGTTAATGGTTCTCGGAAACACGATTAACCGATAACTATTAACAATTAACTGATTGAAAAATAGACAATAAAAAATAATAAATAATCAACCAAAATGTTTCTTGCAAAAGTATCGATAAACCGACCCGTGATGACGACGATGGGAATCTTTGTGTTCATCATCTTCGGATTGCTGGCGTATTTTTCATTAAGCTTAAATCTATCACCCGATGTTGAGATTCCGTGGGTGACCGTTACAACCGTTTATCCCGGTGCGGGTCCGAAAGAGATCGAAACGTTGATCAGCAAACCGATCGAAGACGCCGTTGCGACGGTCAGTCTTATCGAGCGGGTTGAGTCGTATTCACTCGACGGAGTGTCGATTGTTATCATCGAGTTTAAACTGCGGAAGGATGTAGACGTCGCAAATCAGGAAGTAAAGGACAAAGTCGATGCGATTCTGAACGTACTTCCTACCGATGCAGAACGTCCGATCGTGCAGAAAGTTGATATAAGATCGTTTCCTGTCGTCGATGTTGTGCTCAGCGGCGATCTCGATCCGCGTGAACTATTTGCGATAGCCGACCGTCAGTTAAAAGACCGTTTCTCTCAGATCGAAGGCGTGGCGCAGGTGAATATTGTGGGCGGGCAGGAACGGGAAATACGCGTGACGCTTGACGACCGCATTGTGTACGAACAAAACATATCCCTGCCGCAGTTAATGCAAATGCTGCAGGCGAATAATATGGATATACCCGGCGGATATTTTACGCTTCATGATCAGGAATATACGGTGCGACTGAGCGGCGAGTATTCCGATCTCGAGACGATCGAGGAAATGTCGATCGGCACGCCGTTCGGACCCAGAAAGATACGGCAATTTGCAAAGGTGGAGGATACCGGGAAAGATATTCGAATGCGGGCAACTTATTATAACAAGGAAATGAACGTCCGCGATGAAAATGTTGTCCGCCTCGGTATTGTAAAAAGCGCCGAAGGAAATACGGTAGAAGTAGCAAAAAGCGTCCGCGCGGCGCTTCCCGATATTCTTGCTACGCTGCCCGAAGGGGTTTCGCTTGAAGTGGTGAACGACGAGTCGAATTTCGTACAGAGCAGTCTCGACGATACGATGAGCAACGTCTTGCTCGGCGTACTCTTCACGTCGCTCGTGCTCCTTATCTTTTTACACGACTTCAGATCGACGCTCATTGTCGCCATGTCGATGCCGACGTCGATTATATCGACCTTTTTATTGCTACAGATGTTCGGTTTATCTCTCAATATGATGACCCTGATGGGATTGTCGGTTTCGGTCGGTGTGCTGGTGGCGAACTCGGTCGTGGTGATCGAGAATATTTTCCGGTATAAGAACCTGGGTAAAAAGAATAAAGAGTCGGCTTATTACGGCACGTCCGAAGTTACCGTCGCGGTTCTTGCGGCGACATTAACGAATATTGTTGTATTTCTGCCGATCGCCAATATGTCGTCGATGGTCGGCATGTGGCTTCGTGAGCTGGCGCTTGCGGCAGTGTTTGCCACGGTATTTTCATTGATCATGTCGTTTACCCTGACGCCGATGCTTGCATCGATACTGCTTCCGGAGAAGCCGAAGAAAGGAAGGATCGGCAGATGGTTTGATAAGTTTGAATCGCGAAATACCGCTATCTATACCCGGTTATTAACACGGGTTTTGAAAAATAAAAAAATCAGCGCCCTTGTTGTAACCTCTGCATTCGTGTTGTTCATAGCAACGATGGCGGGTGTGGGTCCGCATATCGGCGTCGATTTTTTGCCGGCGCTTGACGATGGTAAAATACGAATTGAAGTTGAATTGCCCGAAGGATATAACCTGAATGAATCCGCACGCGTACTTGCTGAGATCGAAGAGCGGGTGAAGGAATATCCCGAAGTTGTACATATACTTACAGATCTCGGAAGATTAAGTTTTCTTGATATCGGTCCGAATATGGGAATGTTGACCGTGCAGCTTGTGGATCGCAGCGAGCGGGCTATCGGCGTGGAAGAAATGATAAATCATTTTGTTGAGGATTTTGCTGCTGTTCCTAATGCACGCATCAAAGTATTTAATGCAACCGAATCGGGCGGTCCGGGCGCACCTGTACAATTCTACTTACTCGGGTATGAATTAGAAACGCTCGAAGAAATAAAAGACGATATCGTTGCACTTATCCAGGATGTCCCGGGTTTGATCAACTTTGATAATACATCGCGGGCAGGCAAGCCCGAACTGACCGTGTATCCCCGGCGGGAACGATTGACCGAAGCGGGATTGTCCACGATGGATCTTGCTCTGACGCTCAGGGCGTCTATTGAAGGGATGGTCTCTTCTCAATACCGTGAACTGGGATATGAGTATGATATCACCGTAACGCTGAGCGATGAATCTGCCAACACCCCGGAAAAGATCGGCAACATTCCGATCATATCGCCGGTCGCAGGCGCAATGAGAGTATCGCAGGTAGCGGATGTGGAATTTACGACCGGCTTTACAAAGATATTGCACCGGGATAAATATGTTACTATCTCCTTTACCGGTTCGCCGGCAGCGGGTGTGCCGTTAGGCGATGTAACCAATGAGATCGACCGGCGGCTGGCAACGCTGGATTTACCGCCGGGCTACCGTGTGGCATGGGGCGGCAACGTGCAGATGATGAATGAGATGGTGCAGGATATGCTGTTTGCGTTTTTCCTCGCGTTCCTGTTAACCTATATGCTGCTTGCCGCCATCCTCGAAAGTTTCTGGCAGCCGGTGCTGATCATGATCACCGTTCTGCTGGCAATGATCGGTGTTATACTCTCGCTGTACATTACCGATACGACATTCAGCATCACATCGCTTATGGCGATCATCATGCTTATCGGTATTGTAGTGAACAATGCAATCTTGATGCTTGATTTCACCAACCAGCTTCGCCGTAATGAGGGCAAACTGCCGAAGGAAGCGTTGTTAACGGCATGCCCGGTAAAATTGAAACCGATACTGATGTCGACAACGGCAATCATTCTCGGTATGATGCCGCTTGCATTAGGCATCGGCGACGCCGGCTCTGAGTGGCGAATACCGCTGGGTGTTGTGGCTATCGGCGGTTTAGCGGTCTCGACGCTGTTAACGCTGTTTGTTATTCCGTCGTTTTATTATCTGACCGCCCGCGAAAAGAGCGTCATAAAAGAAAAATTGACGGTGTAACGATCTTGCCCGGCGCGTACAACATGTAAATCACAATTATGGTTTTAGTCCTGCGATTAAATATCCGGATAAATTGCGCCGGGCAGGTTTATGAAGTTTATATAGATTGTTTGTAAATCCGAAAAAATTTTCTATATTAAACCTATACATAAATACCTTTCTTTTTTCAAATCCGGAAATAGAAAATAACCCGAAGAATAATTATGAAAATTTACCAGATAGACGCGTTTACCGAAAAACCATTCACGGGAAATCCCGCAGCGGTCTGTTTCCTCGAATCCCCAAAAAGTAATGCATGGATGCAAAATGTCGCTACGGAGATGAATCTCTCCGAAACCGCTTTTTTTTGGCCGGTTGATACGGGGTATGAACTGAGGTGGTTTACTCCCACAATGGAAGTAGACCTGTGCGGTCATGCAACGCTCGCAACCGCTCATGCAATTTGGGAAGATGGATTACAATCAACGGATAATCCGATTGAGTTTCATACGAAAAGCGGTTTGCTCAAAACTAAAAAAAACGATGGATGGATTGATATGGATTTCCCTGCTCTGCCTGCCGGTGAAACGTCGCCCCCGGAGGGTTTGCTTGAAGCGCTCCATGTAAAAGCGTCCTATGTCGGTAAAAACCAGTATGATTATCTTGTCGAGGTTACCTCGGAAATCGTATTGCGAAAACTCCGCCCGGATTTTCTGAAACTTGCGCGGCTCGATATACGCGGGGTTATTGTAACTGCGCGTTCGTCGGAGTACGATTTTGTATCGAGGTTCTTCGCGCCGGGGGTGGGCATTTCCGAAGACCCGGTTACCGGTTCCGCCCATTGTTGTCTCGCTCCGTACTGGAAAAGCAAACTTAAAAAAGATGTAATGGTCGGCTATCAGGCGTCGCAAAGAGGCGGCGTCGTAAGGGTTCGGGTTATGGACGATCGTGTGATGCTTGGCGGAAAAGCCGTAACAATCCTGAGGGGTGAATTGCTGCAATGACGGCAATCTTCTAACCGGCAGTTTGAATATAACACGAAATTATTTAAATTTATTTTATGTTTTTACTATTGAAGATTTATAAAATAGTGGAATAATGCAGAAGTATGTCTTATGCAATACAAAGATTATTATAAAATACTCGGCGTCGGTAGAAACGCTTCACAGGATGAGATAAAAAAAGCATACAGAAAACTTGCAGTTAAGTATCACCCGGATAAAACGGAAGGCGATAAAAAGGCAGAAAACAAATTCAAAGAAATATCCGAAGCGTATGAAGTTTTAAAAGATCCCGCAAAACGAAAAAAATACGATCGCTTCGGTCAGAACTGGAAACAGTACCAGGAAGCGGGCGCGGGCGCCGGCGGGTTTGACTTCTCAGATTTCATGAAACAGGGTGGATCCGGCCGGGGCAGAGGACGGGATCGGCAGGAACAATCCTCCTCGTATGGAGATACATTCAGCTTTGAAGAGGTTTTCACCGGCGGAAGGGGACGAAGCGGTTTCAGCGATTTCTTCGAGACATTATTCGGCGAGGAATTTCGCAGCGCACGGGCGCGGCCGCGCGGCGGAAGCACGGCGTCGATGCGAGGGCAGGATGTGACTGCGGAGACAACGCTTACACTCGAAGAAGCATATTACGGAACGGCGCGTATTATTCAGATGGACGGAAAAAAAGTCCGGGTGAATATTAAACCGGGTATCCGGGATAACCAAACGCTTCGCCTTCCCGGGAAAGGAGTGCCCGGCGCCGGCGGCGGGCAGGCAGGCGACCTTTACCTTAAAATTAACATTACCCAACACCCTGTATATAAACGCGACGGGGACAATCTTTATATGGATGTCAAGGTCGATCTTTATACCGCGGTAACAGGCGGGAAAACCGAAGTCGAAACGCTGAAGGGAAAAGTGAAAGTCGATATACCCAAAAAGACACAGTCGGGTAAAGTTTTACGTTTACCGAAACTCGGTATGCCGGTTCATAACAAGCCGGGTGAGTACGGCGATCTGTATGTAAAAGTTCATATTCAAATCCCGGATGATTTGACCGAAGAAGATGTAAAGAAATTCGAGCATTTGAAGAAATCGAAAACATAGCCGGGGATTTCGATCCCTGAATATCTCCGCGTACATTTTTTCGCTTCTTTTATTTCCGTTTTGTTCGTAGAAACCGTTGTATCCTCATTTTGTAACGCCGCTTGTTAAGCGGCATACACGGCCCGGCGAGTCGTGTTACAATCATTCAATTCTGCCTCCGGGTTGACTATTTTAAAAATAATTTACATAAATTTGAGTGAAAACCCTTGCATTATTAATAAAATTTCTTATATTTGATTATTCGTTATTTTATTTGTTTTTTTAAAAATTACGTAAGTAGAGCGTTACGTTACACACAGTCATTTCAAATTGTCTCAAGAGCGGTATATGGTTTTTTATTAAGAATATCACTTGACCTTCCCATGCCGGATGCACCTGTTGATAAATGGGTAAGAAGGAACCGGGTTTGCCCCCTGAGCGGGCAAGCTGTCTGATCAAGCGAGACAAGAGGTTGGTAGCCGGAGAACGGTCTCGCAAGTACTATTTGTATTACATGTAGCAGCTTTTCAGTCCCTCCAATTGAAATGCTGCTAATCCTAATCCGCCCGTTGGTTCCTGTGACTAACGAGGCGGAGCTGTGCCCTACGAAGTCGGTTTTGCCGTAGTAGGGCTGTGCAACGAGGGAGCAATTGGCATTTATTGAAATTGTAAGCGCCTGTCAACACTCATCACATTTCTATCCCCGATATGATGTCATGTGGGTTGGTCCCGACGTTGAGAAAATTTCTCATTGGACGACCCCGGGCGATCATTATTAGCTCGTATACTCTTCCTCGATGCATACCCGTTGTATTTCAAAAAAAGAATTTTTATTAAAACTTCATACATTGAATCTATTCACAATTCCTCCGTCCGCTGTACAAGCGGCTCATATAATCCCTTACGCTGACAGGCGCTGATATGTGTGTCGTCGGGACGGAGGATTTGTTTAACTAAAATTATCTTTTGTTGTTGGAATTATTGAAGGGATTAGTCATGAAGCGAACAGTAATTTTTATTGTTATCTCCCTCATTTTCGGTATGGCTGCTCTTTCGTCCCAATCTACAAGTGAAAGTGATCGCCGCAGGGCAGAGGAGCAGGCGCGGCGCATGTCGCCCGATCAGATACAGGAGCGGCTTCGCCAGGCGGGAATATCCCGTGAAGAAGCCGTTGAACGCGCCCGCAGAGAGGGGGTAAGTCTTGAAGCAATCCTCTTCCCCGACAGAGATGAGAGAGTAGATGATACCGACCGGTTGAGATTAGAACAACGCTTGCCGGTCACATCGCGAACCCGCCTCGATAGCATTCAAGCCGAACGCCTGCGGCAGATCGGCATCACCCGTGAACTCGCACTACGAAGAGCACAAAGCGAAGGTGAGACGCTTACTGAATTTCTTTTCCCCGAGGAGCCGGATGAGGATGTTGAGGAGGAGATGAATTACCGGATTCAACTGTATGGACTTACCCGCGAAGAAGCCCAGATGAATGCCCACATGCTTGGTATGACCCTCGAGGAATTTGTATTCCCGGATCTCCCCGATGTCAGCTTACTGCGCGAGGATGAGTTGGTGGATATAACAATCCCCGAACGGGATTTCAGACCTGAGGAATTTGCCGACCGTGAAAATGCAATGGATCTCGATGCATTCGGCTATAACATATTCGATTTTCCCGCCACGACGTTTGAACCGGTTCTCAGCATATCACCTCCGGCGAATTACCGGGTCGGTCCCGGCGATGAACTGGTTATCTCCGTCTGGGGGCAGGTGCAGCTCTATCACTCATTGACCGTAAACAGGGAGGGATTCATTATCATTCCCGACCTCGGGCAGGTGATGGTAAACGGATTGACGCTCGAGCAGATACGCGAGCGATTGTTACAGCGAATGTCGCAGGTATATTCCAGTCTCGGCGGCGGCGCAAGCGCCAATTCATTTCTCGACGTCTCGGTCGGGAAACTCCGCACTATACAGGTGTTTGTGCTCGGCGATGTCAGGCGTCCCGGAGGGTATACGCTCTCGTCCATGAGCACCGCATTTAAAGCCCTCTATTACTCAGGCGGACCGACGTTAAAAGGATCGTTGCGGGACATTCGTGTTATGCGCGGAAACAGGGAAGCTGCCCGGTTGGATTTTTACAGCTATGCGCTCAAAGGCGATCAATCGGGCGACGTCCGGCTCGAGGACGGCGACATAGTATTCGTGCCGCCTGCCGGGAAACGCGCTGCCCTGGCGGGACGCGTTGTCCGGCCTGCGGTTTATGAATTGAAAGAAGACGAGCGGCTCGGTGAGTTAATTAGCATGGCGGGAGGACTGCGCTTCGATGCACGATTCGACCGCATTCACATCGAGCGTATCGTCCCGTTCTCCATGCATCGGGAATTCAAACACAATATTCTCGATATCGATGTGATGTTCGAAAACGACTACGACCTGCTCGATAGCGATCATCCCGTCGAAGCAGGCGATGTCGTTATGGTATCGCCGCGTCCGCAGCGCCTTGAAAACAGAGTTCGTGTTGTGGGAAACGTTAATAACCCGGGAATTTATGAACTGTCGCCCGGTATGACCGTACGGGATCTTGTCCTTCGAGCAGACGGACTGCTTGACGATACTTACATTAACAGAGCTACTATTGTCCGCACGCAGGAAGAATCCATGAAAAAAGAAGTGGTCCCGGTAGACCT
>PWYR01000141.1 GCA_003567775.1 Ignavibacteriales bacterium
ACAAGTCTCCGCTTCCCGTTTTTTATGAACGGGCGAGTCGTCGCTTGTAATGGTAGTGATAGTATGCTCTCCATGGCAATCGGTGCAAACCGGTGCACTCCTTACACCGCGTGCAAATGCCTGCCCGTGGTTTGATCTGCGTAATTCGGCGAACGGTTCACCATGGCACTTTGCACAAGTGTTGTTGATATGTGACCGATGTACCGTGGATCGGACATCGTCTCCCGGAAAAACATTGTGTGAACCATGGCAATCGCTGCACGAAGCAGATGCTTTTCCTTCATCGATGGCAAGATAATGAATGCTGTGCTCATATTGATCCATAAATTGCCGCGATCGCTCGCCGAAGTACTCGGCAAACTCATCCGATAGATGGCACGTAAGACATGTTTCCTGCTCACGGACAAACCGGTCCATAGATACATCGTGTGAATGATGGCAATCAACACAGGAAGGAGCGGCAGGATTTCCATCGAGGAAGTATTGTCCGTGAATGCTCGTCTCTTCCTGCTCCTTAATATCACCGTGACAGGTTCCGCACGTCTGCTGTACGTTATCGGCGTGTACTTTTGATTGTGAATCGATAACTCTGAACACTTCGTGTCCACCGTGGCAGTCGACACACGAAGCGTTAACAGAGCCGTCGGCTTTCTGAAATGCATGTGAACTTCGAACGAACTTTGCTACATCTCCCGTATCGTGACACGTCATACAGGATGCTACATCGTTTCGCTGTTCAAAAGAAGGACGTACATAGTGCGCGGTATGACAATCATAGCACTGCGGCGCATCTGGGTGACCTTCTTGAAGTGCGCTAAAATGAATGCTCTTTTCCAAGCCCGGTGTATCGTGACACATCGCACAATCGACTTTCTCGATCGGATCGGCGTGGGGTATATCAAAAGGATCGAAACCGAAGTGACAATCTACACATTGAAATATCCCGTGCATCGAATTCTCAAACTTTTCCCCATCGACGAATAACTTTACCTCTTCACCGTTACGAATCATTGTCAAATCGGGGTCCGTATGGCACATCAAGCAGTCTTCATTATCCTGCGATAAAGCGACCGGACTTGCAATAAGAAAGATGAGCAATATTACCGGCATAAATCTTAATCGTTTCAATTTTAGCCGTTCCTGCAGTATGTGATGAAAAATTCTACAATTTCATTAAGATATAAGTACAAGATTTATGCCAATGGTTTAGACAACTGAAAAATTGCATATACACCCTATTTAAAGCAATTTACGTTTGATTTCTTCCAAAAATTAACAAATAAAAAACATTGCTTCTTATAAATGGGAATGTTATGTGGAATTATCTCACACAATCATTAGAATAATCCCGTTATTTTACCATTCTCATCAACGGTCACATTCCACGCAGCCGGCTCCTTAGGTAATCCGGGCATTTCCATAATATCGCCGCATAATGGTACAATAAACCCGGCGCCCGATTTTACACGTATATCATCTATCCTCAGCTTAAAATCACGAGGCCAACCTTTCATCGATGCCTGATCGGATATAGAATACTGTGTCTTAGCCATACAGATGTAGAGTTTTCCAAATCCAATTTTCTCGTAGAGATCGAGCAACCGAATGGCTTTCCGGGAGTATTCTACTTCGCTCGCGCCATATACCTTCTTCGCCACCGTATCAATTTTTTCAATTAAAGGAGTATCTGTAGTATAAACCGGTGCATAGTTGCTTTCCGTCTCCTTAGTCAGTTGAATAACCTTACGTGCAACATCTGTCAGTCCATCCGCCCCTTTTGCAAACCCATCGGCGACGGCAAACCGAAGACTTTCTTTTTCAAGCAATCCGGAAAGTACCTCTATCTCCCGGTCGGTATCATGCGGGAAACGGTTAATTGCTATGACTACCGGCAATCCAAACACATCACGCATAAGATGAACATGTGCACGTACGTTATCGAATCCTTTCTGAATGGCAGCCGTATTCTCTTCTTTGAGATCGTTTTTTCCGACGCCTCCATGGAATTTTAGCGAGCGCGCCGTCGTCACAATCACCGCTGCATCAGGTCCCCGACCGATTTGAGGCGAAACTATATTCAGGAACTTTTCCGCGCCAAGATCCGAGCCGAATCCTGCCTCAACTACTGCGTACTCCGAGAGCGAAAGCGCGGCATCGATTGCAGCCAGAGAACAAGTACCGTGCGCAATGTTCCCGAAAGGGCCGGTATGAACAACTGCCGGAGATCTATCCGATGTTTGTACAAGATTCGGTAACATTGCATCCTTCAATAATGCTCCCATAGAACCTTCAGCGCGTAGTTCTTTTACATAAATGCCGCGTTTTTCTTTTGTCAGACCGACCATAATATTTCCGAGACGTTCTTTTAGATCATCATAAGATCTCGATAGTCCGAGTATTGCCATTATCTCGGAGGCCGGTGTTATCACAAATGATTCTTCCCGCATCGGACCGCTTTTGAATGCCTCAAGACCGATGATGATTTTTCGTAATGCACGGTCGTTCATATCTATGGTACGAGGCCAGAGAATGCGTGTCTGATCGATGCCGAGAGGGTTACCATGAAATACGGATGCATCGGTCATTGCAGACAGCAAGTTATGCGCAGACGTAACCGCATGGAAATCACCTGTAAAATGAAGATTGATCTCGTCCATTGGCTGCACCATTGTTTGACCGCCTCCGGTTGCCCCACCTTTAATACCGAACACCGGCCCGAGAGACGGTTCACGCAATGCAACAATGGATTTTTTCCCCTCTTCCCATAATGCCATCGAGAGACCGATTGAGATAGTCGTCTTACCCTCTCCGAACGGAGTCGGCGTCGTCGCGGTAACAAGAATCAGTTTTCCGGTTTTTTCCTGTTTTTTAGCTTCTAGCGATTCGGACCTGATCTTGGCTTTATGCTGACCGTATAGTATTAGATCCTTTTCATCGAGACCTATTTTAGATGCAACTGTGCGGATATCATCGAGTGTTGTATTCTTATCTTTTTTTATATTTTTCACTTTTTCGGAATCGTTTCCGGGACTCATAACTATCACTCCTATTTATTAATTATTTCATTTTGCCAAGAGGCATTATGTATAATGGATATTCACCGTCTGCAAGCTTCAACACATCCGCCACTCTATCGTCTTGAAAAGCGCCAATAACAACTGTACCGATATCGAGAGCGACTCCCTGTAAATAAACATTCTGGGCAACGTGCCCCGCTTCCATATAAACATAGCGGAGTGCACGCCCTCCGTAACGCTGCTCCGTCCGGGCAACCACACCCGTTATAACCATTACAACGGGAGCGTTTGTTATCGACGGTTGTCGGAGAGCAACTTCAAAGAGTTCCTGCCGTCGATCGCCGTCGATTTTTTTCTCAAGAATATGATCCCGGTAATTATACCGGTAAACGCCGTCCGGCATATCTTCTACTTCGGTAATAAGCAGATTAATTTCCATTGGAAACGTAGCGCCGGCAGAAGGCGCCGTTCGAAAACCGGTACCTTGATCGGTAATGCCTTGCGCCGACCATGCTAATTGGGAAATTTCTTTTAATGACAATGGTACATCTGCATACTCCCGCACCGATCTGCGCTGCTGTAATGTTTCTTCCACAGAAACGTTGCCGGATCGTTCCGGCGCCGGTAATGTAATAGTATGTGTATTGTTCATATCGTTCTCGTGATCAGGGACTGAACAAGAAAATAATACTGTAATAATGCCGATGAGTAATAGGTTCATCGTGTTTCTCCTTTCCGGATTTGCCTCCCGTTTGTGGAGCCGATGCTTCGAGAATCGTACCTTCCATCGTTATAAACTTATTCCCGGTAATATGTGCAAGCGGTGTCAGATTATTTCGCATAACGGCATCATCCTCATGCACAAGTTCATCGCGAACATCAACCGCAACTACTTCACCGATAATAAGGAAATGGTCTCCACACTCGAATTCATTTCGAAACCTGCATTCAATATTTACCTGACATTCTTTTATTTTAGGTGATGTAATCTTCGATGGAGATACAGCCGTTAAGCCGAGCTTTCCGAATTCATCGGATTCTCTATCGAGCTGTGCAGATTGATACACGGCATCAAGTAATCCCGGTTCGGGTATACCTATAGTGAATTCGGCTTTCTCTTTAATGATTCGATATGTATGGGTTGTCGGTTTAATAGACACGGCGATAAGCGGTGGATCTTTCGACACGACGTTCCACCACGCGAACGGTGCAATGTTATTTCGATTATTTTTGTCAATTGTGGATATTAAGATCGCTGCCGTCGGAGGCGTTGCATACAAAGTTCGAGCAATATCTATCTGCATAATTTTGTGCCTTGATGTTTAAACGTCAATTAAAGAAAACATATCTGCTTGTGAACAATTCACCCGAGCGATACATTTTAGGCACTCTACGATGATTAAACGTTTTTTCTTAATCCTATCGAAAGTGAGTGAGGAAGAAAAGGAAATGGGGATGGTCTACACCCCCTTTTCCAAACATGATGTGATCAAAAAATATGCCAGAAAAATGGGCATTTATACTAAATAAGAAGGGGTATATCTTGTTTTTTCAATATTATAGATCAAATATTTCTCAAAAACAGGAATTTATCCACAATGAGTATTAATTTTTGGACGGCTTATTCATTTTATGCAACATAAACAAGAACAGTTCCCGCTTTTTTACTCGCTCCAATTTCCTGTCTATATATACGGTTTTTAAGATACCACCGATTGAGATGACAACCAACACTCCTATATAATGCCACGGAATCCAAGTCGCGCCAACTACGGCTGCTATAGCTGCGAGACATACCAGCGTACCAAGAACCATTGAGATTGTAGTAAATATACGTAGTTGCCTTTTATATGATGTAATTTCCTGCCTGACTGCGGATAACGGAGAAGTACTTTCTTGATTGCTAATCTCGTTCACACCCAAATAATTCAACTGAATTTCCAGAACTCTTCGCAACTCCTGTATCGTATCCATAAACATTCTCTAAAATAATTATAATTTAATGTGGTTTCTTTTATGGGATTATACGTAAGTACGATATAAAAGTTGCGGAGCAATAGCCAAGATCAACGCCCTTGTTGAGATAAATTGTGTATCGGAAATATCCTGATTTGTGGATTGTTACCGAGTAACGATTTTTTTGTGCCACTCCTGCCGGAGTGGAATCAGGACGGTAAGGGTAACCGGTTGCCACTACAGATATGCCGCTCCGGTGGAGCGGCGCCGATATTAAACTATGACTTTACTCCCTCAAAAGCATCGCTCACTATTGCTTGCGCCTCTTCCTGGATTTTAGAAAGATGATCTCTTCCTTTGAAGCTTTCGGCATAGATTTTATATATATCTTCGGTGCCGGAAGGACGCGCAGCAAACCAGCCGTTTTCGGTGACGACTTTTAGCCCGCCAATGGGTGCATTATTTCCCGGTGCGTGTGTTAGTTTCGCAACGATCTGTTCTCCGGCAAGCTCTGATGCTTTAACCATCCCGGGTGATAAATGTGCAAGTGCTTTTTTCTGATCTATATTTGCCGGAGCGTCCATTCGTTCATATACCGGACTGCCAAACCTGTTTTCAAGTTCTTTGTAATGTTCACCCGGGTCACGGTTTGTTTTAGCAGTGATCTCTGCTGCAAGGAGGTCGAGAATAATACCGTCTTTGTCCGTCGTCCACACAGTTCCGTCTATACGCAAAAACGAAGCGCCTGCACTTTCTTCTCCGCCGAATCCATACGAACCGTCGATAAGCCCGTCGACAAACCACTTAAAACCAACAGGCACCTCGGATAATTTTCGACCGAGTGCTTTCGCAACACGATCAATCATCGAGCTTGAGACCAATGTTTTACCGACCGCTGCATCTTTTCTCCATCCCGGTCGATTTGAGAATAAATAATTGATTGCAACGGCAAGATAATGATTTGGATTTAATAAGCCGGAGCTTCGCGTTACTATTCCGTGCCGGTCGTAATCGGGATCGTTCCCGAACGATATATCGAATCGATCTTTCAGTTCAATTAAACCTGCCATCGCGTAGGGAGATGAACAATCCATACGAATTTTTCCATCCTTATCCACGGTCATAAACGAAAATGTATGGTCGATATGTGGATTAACTATCTCAATTGAAAGACCGTACAGGTCGGCAATTGGTTCCCAGTAATCCAATCCGGAGCCGCCCATCGGATCGACGCCGATTTTTATGCCGGCTGATTTGATCGCGTCCAGGTCGATGATGTTTTTCAAATCCTGTACATATGGCATGACATAATCATAGTCCCGGACTGACGATGATTTAATCGCCTTTTCATACGGTATACGCTTTACATCTTTCAGATCATTGCAAAGAATTTCATTCGCACGGTTCTGGATCTGTATTGTCAGATCGGTATCCGCCGGACCGCCATGCGGCGGGTTGTATTTAAAGCCGCCGTCTTCAGGCGGATTATGCGACGGAGTAATGACAACGCCATCCGCTAAATCTCTTTTCTCCCTATTGTTATGTGTGAGTATAGCGTGCGATATAGCAGGCGTCGGTGTAGGACGCGAACCGCTTTGAACCATAACATAAACACCGTTCGCCGCGAGCACCTCGAGCGCTGTCGAATGCGCCGGTTCCGACAATGCGTGTGTATCCATGCCTAAAAAAAGCGGACCGGTAACATTATTTTTCGTCCGTACTTCAACGATCGCCTGTGCAATAGCAAGAATATGATTTTCATTAAATGCATTCTTGAGAGAGGGGCCCCGATGCCCCGACGTTCCGAATGAAACTTGATGCGCCCGGTCGTCGGGATCGGGTTTATGAGTATAATATGCTGAAATCAGTCGTGGAATATTTTCCAATATTTCTTTCGGCGCCGGTTTACCGGCTAATGGATGAAGCGCCAATTGATTCTCCTTTTTAAAGAATATGTTTCATCCGGGTTTCTTGTAGGTTACCGGATACTATTTATTACTTTGTTGAAAACCCGTCGGAGACGGGCAATGTTGGTGGCAGATAATGCACCAAATAAGTTGCAGCACCTCGGAGAGGTGCAATAATGCCCCCTTGCATCAATCAAAAAATTCAAATAAATATTCCCTGTCATATTACTATCTCTTTTCAAACCAGATATTTCGTACCCGACCTCCCGATAACCGGAAACCTTCGATATTATTCCGACTGTCTTTTACAAATTCAACGGTACGGAACCACCATTGTTTTCCCGAGAACCACTCGTTAATAATCGGTGTGAGTTCGATATCGCTATGTCGTCGGTGTGTCGCAACCAGTCCGTCATTATGTAACACTATTGTATAAAAAGTACCGAGTTCTTCACTGTAATATGTTCCGGTATATGCGAGTAATTGCTGCGGCGTCGGATTATAATTTTCATCGGGTAATACGTTATTTTCCCGACGACGACGTTCCTGAATATCGGTTGGAGATTCTTCGGGTTCCAATATTTCATCCAGAAAAATGTCGGCGATATCGAGCGCAATCTGCTGTGGAGATATTCCGCTAAGGTTGCTTAACACGACAACAGCAAAACCGTTTTCAGGGAACCTGCCGACATAACTTCTAAACCCGGCATCGGCGCCGCCGTGACCGATGAGTTGCGCTCCGCGATAATCGACTACCTGTAATGCATACGCATAATCTATGCGTTCTCCGTTGTTTAATCTTCCCTGTTGAAGCATGGTATTAAAAACTCTTTCATTTCCGATTACATGCGAATCAAAATTCAGCAGCCAACAGGCAAGATCATCAACGGTTGTAAACAAACTTGTCGCTCCGATGTTTGCATAATTCAGCACGCTCTTTTGGAAACCGCCTTCACGCAAAGGCGCATACGAATATGCACGGTTAGGTACAATATGCCGGTGATCACTATGAAAGTGGGTGTTATGCATATCAAGCGGCTTAAAAATATTCTCATCCGTCCACTCCTGAAACGATTTCCCGCTAACCTGTTCTACAATCTCTGCAAGTACGGTATATCCCATATTCGAATACAGGTACTCCTCCCCCGGAGTGAAATTCAATTCGCGTTGGTGCTTGAGCATTTTTAAAATGTGTTCTCTGGTAATAACATCATCCAGCCGCCACCCCGCCATTGCGAGCAACTCCCATTGATCGCGCAATCCGCTTGTATGATGGATGAGATGACGTATGGTAATTGTTTCATCGAAATCAGGAAATTCCGGTACGTATAATCGTACATCATCATCAAGTGAAAGAAACCCATCGTCGGCAAGTTGGGCAATAGCATAAGCAGTGAATTGTTTAGATACAGAGGCGACATGGAATATTGTTTCCGGTGTAACCGGTATATCGTACTCAAGGTTTGCCATACCGTATCCACGGGAATAAATAACTTCTCCATCCTGAAGAATTGCAATTACCGCTCCGGGTGAATTTTCATTATCGACGTTCGCGAACAATCGGTCGACCCGCTCAAACGGCGAAGTCTCATTGGTATGGGCGATATAACTATATGAAGCGATAAATATAATTATCGCGATAAGAATAAATGGCAGCATTCCTGCGCGGTATCCCATGACATTCTCCATTTTAATTGGTTTCTATTTTTTATGTTCGGGTTTCGGTTCGCCACAGTTCCAGCAGTCGGTAAATTGTCCCTCAATCTCCTCACCGCAATGGGGACATCGCCAGGACCATCGAATAACCGATTCATCCGATTGTACCTTTTTTCGAATAATGTCCCGTGCTTCAGCTTCACGGTTCTCATCCAGTATCCACAACTCAACCCAGCATTCGGTTGCAGGTATGCCGCCAAGCGCTGCGGAAAGGTTTTCATTGCGGATAATTGCGTGAACACCTTCCAGCTCGAGCAGGTTTTTCAGGTGATGAATTATCATCGGGTTTTGCGAACTATAAATTTTAATCATACGTATCCTGTACTCGATTCAAGAACCGAATAGAATAAACACAATATAAATAAGGTAAAACCGAAATGTCAACTTATTGCAGAAGAAGGATATCGAATCTGAATGCAACCGGTACATAGATCGGTCGTCGGGGTGTTCATAAGTTGCAATATTGGTATTTCGCCGCCGCATTGTGCGCATCGACCGTATGTTCCGCGAACATAGCGAGCGACTGCATTCCGTATCTGTGAAACAATTTTATCCGACCGCTGATACAATACACCGCTCTGATAGATAGTTTTCAGGATAACATCGGGGTGTGAAGTGTTTTGAACACATGACGATTGACAACGTAATTCGTTCATTATATCATCGATACTTTGATGAAAGTAATATCTCGTCACGAGATTAAGTTCCTGCAACAGGGATTGTTGCACATCGGTTTCCACTGGTTCCGTCATGATGCCTCTCTCCTTTCCCAAAAGTATGATAAACATCATCGCATAATCGCGATTCCGGCATCAGTATCGAGGTCGTCAAACGATGAGAAATGAAATCCTAACGGACCAAGGTGCTAACGCCAGATAGCCGGCGCAGCGATATCATTACCTGCTATATATACAATATTACGACTAATTTTATTAACATTCAATATGCCCAAATATTTACCTGTACATGTTAATACATACATTCAAATTAGTGCGATTTCCCAACAATAGCATGGAACACCTTTTTATGCATTTCCAAATCCTTTTCACTAAAAAGCACAAAACGAATCAATTTAACGGATTTGAGTTTTTTCACTTCCGTTATTACCGTATGCAGTGCAACTTCCGCCGCCGGTTCCAATGGAAATCCGAACGCTCCCGTTGAAATCGCAGGAAATGCTATTGAGTCAATTCCGTATTCTTCGGCAAGTTGCAGTGCATTGCGGTAGCAGTTTTCAAGCAGCTTGTCTTCCGGTTTATCGACGCCGTATACCGGGCCGAGGCAATGAATTACATACTTATTCGGCAGATTATGCGCGCCGGTAATGACCGCTTCACCCGGACGAATCGGCGCAAGCGGACGGCACTCCTCCTCCAATCCGGGACCCGCGCCGCGATGAATCGCACCTGCAACGCCTCCGCCGATACGTAGTTCGGCGTTCGCTGCGTTTACTACTGTGGATATATCTTCTTGTGATGCAATATCGCCTCGCATAAGTTCAATTGAAACACCTTTAATAGTATGTTCCATAATTATTGTCCTCCGTCTTTATTTCACGTATCATTTTCGATCGAAGATCCATCAACTGTTTACTGATGCCGACTTTATAAATATGCGGAAACTCAAACCGTTTATGCTCATCCGATAACATATTCATTCTTTTCTGAAGATATTTTGCGATCTCATACGGCGATTCTTCTTTTATAACAATTTCACCGCAGTCCATCACCTTTTGCGTCAGTTCCTCCCTCTCCATTTTATCCATCCGTTTACACATATCTGGTTTATGCGGATGGTACATCCAATCGACTCCCTCTTCCTGGTCGAGCACAACAGCGTCGCCATTGAATATACCTTCGCCGTTTATGTAGCGGTACACTTTTTTCCGTCCCGGCAGCGTCATCTTTTCTACATTATCCGAAATTTTCATTAACGGTTTGTCACCAATCATTGCAATCTTATAAACGCCATCAAGTGCAGCTTCGCCTCTGCCGGTAATAAGCCGTGTACCGATTCCATAGCCGTCGATCGGCGCCTCCTGCGTATGTAAACTTCGTATAATGTATTCATCGAGCTGGTTCGATGCAACGATTTTCACATAATTCAATCCGGCTTTATCGAGCATTGCGCGAGCACGTTTGCTGAGATAGGCAAGGTCGCCGCTATCGAGCCGGATTGCCCGCAATTGCTCGCCGCGTTCCTCCATCTCCTTTGCCACGGTTATCGCGTTCGGTATACCGCTCTGCAAGGTGTTATAGGTATCGACTAATAATATACAACGATCCGGGAATATCCTTGCAAACTGACGGAACGCTTCCAACTCGTCGCCGTATGCTTGTATCCATGAGTGCGCTTGCGTACCGGTCGCCTTCAATCCGAACAACTTTGCACTGAACACATTGGAGGTTGAGTTTATTCCACCGATGATCGCCGCTCTGCTTCCGTGTATACCCGCAAGTCCCTGCGCCCGCCGAAGTCCGAAATCCGAGATCAATTTGTCACCGGCAGCATAGCGGATTCGCGCAGCTTTCGTTGCAATTAACGATTCGAAATTGATCATATTCAAGAGAATCGTTTCGACGATTTGCGCTTCGATAATATTTCCTTCTACCCGCATCACCGGTTCGTTTGGAAAAACGATCTCTCCCTCGCGGGGTGCATATATCGTCAACCGGTGACGAAACCCTCTTAAATAATCGGTAAACTCTTTATGGAAACCGATGGATTCGAGATACGCGCAATCATCATCATCAAAACGAAAATGTTCAAGCATCTCAAGTAAATCCATAAGCCCGGCGAAGACAACGTATCCTCCGCCGAACGGTAAAAAGCGAAAGAAATAATCAAAAACAGCAGGGAGATCTATTTTCCCGTTCAGGTAATAGCCCTGCGCCATAGTAAGTTCGTAAAAATCGACATACAACCCGGTATTATTTTTGAGGATAGGCATGATACTATTTTGTGTTTATTGTGAGAAAACAAGTGCGACACCTTTATTTATATTAAGCTGATAGCTGATCGCTACAACTCCTGTAACAACGAAAGCACACAGGAGACTAATCGTTGTAAAATTATAGCCCGCATCAAGCATCCACCCGATAATAATCGGGCTGAGCGCTGTGCTTAGAACACCGATCGATGTAAACATACTCCGTATAGTTCCAATATAACGCGTTCCGTAGACTTCGGCAAGAACCGCCCCTTTTACGCTGCCGCCCACTCCCATTGCAAACCCCGCAAGCGATAAATATATCAAAGCACCGAATAATAAAGCAGCGCGTCAATCATACAGTCCGATAACAAATCCGATCGTTACCGGAAATACCGCCTCACCGATAGAATATCCAAGCAGCGAAAGACTTAACGCTTTGCCACGATTCTCCTCGTAATATCGCGACATAGACGTAAGGGCTATGTGTCCGAGCAATTCCTGCCCCGCAAATCGCAAGCCGAATAATCCCAACAATACTCCGACGCAAGTTCACGAATTTCTTCCTCTACCTCTTCAATCTGTTCAATGATCAATTGATTGAACTCTTTTTTTTGTTCAGGCGTCATATCGCTTCACGCCCGTTGCTGATTACAGAAGCATCCGTTTTGAACTCCGAAGTAAAATGAAATTCAATCTCCGGGAAATTCTCAATTGCAGAATTCAACAGCCATTGCGACTCGGCAAAGAAGACCGGGTTATTATCCTTATCGTATGCAATGTGTCTCGATTTTGCGCGTATAAACTTTTCGACTTTGCCCGGTCTATCCGATGTGATCCAACATGCTATTGCATAATTCATCGATTGGAACCGGCACGAAGCGCCGTATTCATATTCAAGCCGGTGCTGTATAACATCGAACTGCAGTTCACCCACAGTGCCGACTATTTTCCGGCGGCCATCCTGCTGCGTAAAAAGTTGAGCTACGCCTTCGTCTGTAAGCTGCTCAATTCCTTTCTCAAGCTGTTTCGATCTCATCGGATCGGTATTGATAAGCTCTTTAAATATCTCGGGTGAAAAACTGGGAATTCCCCTGAATGTAAACGAGTCCCCTTCCGTCAACGTATCGCCGATTTTGAAATTGTTCCGATCATATAAACCGACAACATCGCCGGGATACGCCACATCAACAACGCTTTTACTGCGGGCAAGGAAGTTATACGGATTGTTAAAACGGAGTTCTTTGTTCAAACGTACATGATAAAAGTATTTATCGCGTTCAAATTTACCGGAGCAAACACGGAGAAAAGCAATCCTGTCGCGATGCCGCGGATCGAGATTAGCATGAATCTTAAAAATGAATCCACTGAATTTTTCTTCTTCCGGTTCCACAATACGTTGGTCGGTCTCTCGCTCCTTCGGCGGCGGTGCAATAGCAACAAAAGTTTCAAGCAGCTCACGCACTCCGAAGTTGTTTAATGCGCTTCCAAAAAATACAGGTGCAACTGCACCGTTCAAATAGTCGGCAGCATCAAACGGATCGTATACACCCTCTATAAGCTCGACGTCTTCCCGAAGCCGTCCCGCATCGCTTCCCAGCTTCCTGTCAAGCTCAGCGTCGCCAAGATCGCTGATCAACAGCCGCACATACTCAATGGTAGTTTTTCCGGGTTTAAACAAATAAATATTTTTTTCGTGGAGATTATAAACCCCTCTGAAACCTTTCCCCATGCCAATCGGCCAGGTAAGAGGATGAACATTGATATCGAGTTTCCTCTCAAGCTCATCCATAAGCTCAAAGGGGGGCATCCCCTCACGATCAAGTTTATTGACAAAAATGATCACCGGTGTGTTGCGCATTCTGCAAACATTCATCAACTTTTCGGTCTGTTCCTCAACGCCTTTAACGGAATCGACCACAAGGATAACGCTGTCAACTGCAGTAAGGGTGCGGTAAGTATCCTCGGCAAAATCTTTATGTCCCGGGGTATCGAGAATATTGATATATAGATTATTATACTCAAATGTCATCACCGACGTCGCAACAGAGATGCCCCGTTGTCGTTCTATATCCATAAAATCGGACGCGGCGCTTTTGCGTATTTTGTTGGATTTTACCGCGCCGGCAGTCTGGATTGCTCCTCCAAAAAGCAAAAGTTTCTCGGTGAGGGTGGTTTTCCCCGCATCCGGGTGGCTGATAATGGCAAATGTTCTACGTTTTTGAATTTCGCGGTTAATATTCATTTCCTGCTGTATGCTTATTTATTTAATGGTTTAAGTAAACTTTTAAGTTACGGAATATTTGTGAATTTTACAAAGTCAAAAACCCGTCGTCAACCATCACTATAAATAATAGCGTAAAACTTGCGCTATTTAACTCATTTTCGTATATTGATAAGCTTTAGGTACCATCAAAACTTGTATTGAGAAATGTTCGATAATTTAACCGAAAAATTTGAAGGGGTAATCAAGAAACTCCGCGGCCATGGCAAAATCTCGGAAGAGAATATTGCCGATACGCTTCGTGAGGTTCGCCGTGTTCTGCTTGACGCCGACGTGAATTATAAAGTCGCTAAACAGTTCATTGAAGATGTACGTACTCGAGCACTCGGCAAAGATGTTTTACAGAGCATTACCCCCGGTCAGCAGTTCGCAAAGATATTAAACGACGAGCTCATTAAGTTGATGGGGGAAACGAATTCCGGGATTACCTTCGCCCCCACTCCGCCGACCGTGATCCTGGTTGCAGGGTTGCAAGGTTCGGGAAAAACAACTTTTTCGGCAAAACTCGCACATCACCTCAAATCAAAAGGTAGGGTCCCGTTGCTCGTGGCTGCCGATATATACCGACCGGCAGCTATGGATCAGCTTAACACACTCGGCGCCCAGATAAACATCCCGGTATACATCGATAGAGATAAAGACGCCGTATCGATCACAAAAGATGCAATCAATCATGCGCGACAAAATGCCCGCGATGTGGTTATCATCGATACCGCAGGACGGATGCATATCGATGAAAAGATGATGGATGAAGTTGCTAAAATCAGAGATGCAGTCGAGCCAAATGAAATATTGTTTGTCGTAGATTCTATGACCGGTCAGGATGCCGTTAACACGGCAAAGGCATTTCATGATCGTTTAAATTTCGACGGTGTTGTCTTGACAAAACTTGACGGCGACACACGGGGCGGCGCTGCTCTATCAATACGAGCGGTGGTTGAAAAACCAATTAAATTTGCCGGCGTCGGCGAGCGTGTCGATGCGCTCGAACCGTTCTATCCCGATAGAATGGCATCCCGAATCCTCGGTATGGGTGACATAGTAACCCTTGTCGAAAAAGCACAACAGCAAGTCGATGAAAAGAAAGCGCTGGACCTTGAAAAGAAAATACGAAAAGCCGAATTTACTTTCGAGGATTTTCTCGATCAATTACAGCAGCTTAAGAATATGGGACCGCTGAGCGACGTGCTTTCAATGATTCCGGGTATGAACAAGATGGCAAATGTAAAAAACGTGGATGATGGCGAGTTAGTACGGGTGGAAGCGATCATTAAGTCGATGACTGCCGAAGAACGCAACAAACCGCAAATCATTAACGGCAGCCGCCGCCGCCGCATAGCAATGGGGAGCGGCGCCACGGTGCAAGAAGTAAACCGATTGTTGAAGCAATTTACCGAAATGCAAAAAATGATGAAATCAATGACCAAAGGTAAAGGCAGAATGAAAGCAAAGAATATGATGAAAGGAATGGGCGGCGGAATGCGTATGCCCTTCGGTTAACGAACGAGTTTTATTAAAATAATAAATAATCAATAAGTAATAATAAATTTCCAGGAGGAACACGTTGGCAGTACGCTTACGTTTACGACGAGTCGGAAGAAAGAAGCTTCCGATTTACAAAGTTGTTGCAGCCGATAGACGATCACCGCGCGATGGGCGCTACATTGAGGCGGTCGGGCAATATGAGCCGCTTCGTCCGTCAAACAATGTTGAATTTAATGAAGACCGGGTTATGTACTGGTTACAAAACGGTGCACTACCTACCGATACTGTACGGAATTTATTACAGAGCAAGGGTCTTTGGTTAAAGTGGTCGCTTGTGAAAAAAGGCGCTGATGAAAATACTATAACGCAGGAAGTTGAAAAGTTCAAAGCACTGCGCGCTGAAAAAGTACAAGAAGTAACTGCAAAGAAGAAAGAAGAAAAACCGGTGGAACAACCGTCGCCGGAAGTTCAAGATCCTCAGAAAGCGCAGACAGAACAACCTGCGATATCCGAGGAGGAGCAAGGTGCGCCCGAACAAGCAGCAGAAAAAGTAGAAGAAAAAGTAGAAGAAAAAGAGAAAGCTCAGGATAATACCGAAGCGACAGAATCGCCGGAAGAAACATCCGACGAGCAAAAAGAAGATACTGAAAAGAAAGAATAAATTCTCTGCCGGCAAAGAGTTTTACCCTTTTCCCCCAGTGTGACGATGTGCGGCATGTTACAAATTGTTGAATGATGAAAACGAGTACTCCATAATGAGGCGCAAACATGCCGATACCAGATATGGAGCACAAACGTAGATATAGGTTCAAAGGAGGTGTCGCCATGAGGGAATTTGTAGAGTACATAGCGAAAGAACTGGTTGACGATCCTGATGCCGTTAAAGTTACAGAAGAATACAAAGACGACAAAATAGTATTCAAATTAAAAGTCGGTGAAAACGACGTCGGGAAAATCATCGGTAAGAAAGGGAGAACTGCAATGGCTTTTAGGGTATTGCTAAGCGCGGTTGCAGCTAAACACGGAAAACGGGGTATACTTGAAGTCGCAGATTAACCCCGGATGAGTTCAAGATATCGAATAGGATCGATTGCAAGATGTGTAGGAATGAAAGGTGAAGTAGTCGTCAATCCCGACACATTTGATGTAAATCGATATTTCATACTTAAATCGGTTTTCGTCGGTCGTTCGGAGGATAATGCCGGACTACTTTCCGTTGAATCTGTTCGCATTCAAAAAGAGAGACCAATAATTAAATTTACGTCGATCGATTCACGAGACGATGCGGAAAAACTCGTTGGCAGGATACTGTATGTCGACGAAGCTAATCGAATAGAGCTGCCGGAAGGTTTTTATTTCATACACGACATATTAGGTATGCAAGTGTATACCGTCGATGAAAAGTATATCGGAGAGGTAAAAGATGTTCTCTCCCTCCCGGCGCATAATGTTTATGTGGTATCTTATAAAGAAAAAGAAGTTATGATACCTGCAGTAGATGAATTCATCGATTTAATAGACGAAGAGAAAAAAATTATCCGCATAAAGCCGATAGAGGGATTGCTTGAGTAACGGCATGCGTATCGACATTGTAACCGGATTACCGGACATATTAAAAAGCCCGTTAAATGAAAGCATCATTAAACGTGCACAAGAAAACGGAAGCGTTACCATTACAATCCATAATTTAAGAGATTTTACACATGATCGACACAAAACCATTGATGATACCCCGTACGGCGGCGGTGCAGGAATGGTTTTAAAACCCGAACCGATATTCGAATGTGTCGAATCATTACAAAAAGAACGAACATACGATGAAATTATCTATGTAACCCCCGATGGCGAGCGGTTTACTCAAGCTGTTGCCACTCAACTGTCGCTCAAGAACAATGTAATTATTATTTGCGGACATTATAAGGGAATAGACGATCGGGTTCGGCAGGGGCTGGTAACAAAAGAGATTTCAATTGGCGATTACGTATTAACCGGCGGCGAGCTTGCAGCAGCCGTTGTTATTGACGCCGTGGTCAGGTTACTGCCGGGAACTTTACACGATAGTACATCGGCGATGACCGATACGTTTCAGGACAATTTGCTTGGCGCGCCGGTGTATACGCGACCTCCGGAATATAGAGACATGAAAGTACCGGATGTACTGTTGACCGGCAACCATAACGCCATCGAAGAATGGCGACAAGAACAAAGAATTAAACGGACAACGGAGCGAAGACCGGATCTGTTGCATAAACAATAGAATCGTTGGATAATTGGATGTTTGAGTGATTGACCGATTATAAACTTTATTCAATCAACCAAGCAGGCAAACATACAATCACGAATTTTAGAATGAATTAGTTAACTTGCAGTTTATTTTTTAGGAGATACTTCAATGAACAAAGTTCGTCTTGTAGAGACAACTCAGATAAAACCCGATCTACCGGTTTTCAAACCGGGTGATACGGTCAATGTGCATATTCGGGTTATCGAAGGTGACAAAGAACGAATTCAGCAATTTCAGGGCATTGTTATCAGTCGTAAAGGAAGCGGCTTAAATGAAACATTTACGGTTCGAAAAATTTCCGAAGGAGTCGGTGTTGAGCGCATTTTCCCCGTTCATTCGCCGCGCATTGCAAAGATCGAACGAATTCGTGTAGGAAATGTACGCAGAGCTAAGCTTTACTACCTGCGTTCTCTCACCGGTAAAGGGGTGCGACAGAAAACGAGATAATGGCTTCTCAACCCGTTTCAATCGGACTTATAAAAGACGTATTTGCAAAACCGCTCACGTATACATTTGAGAAGAATACCATCGCCCACCCATTTACGATTCGATACTCCTCGCTGGCAGAAAATGCTCAACTGCTATCTGCCGGTGAGGTCGATATCGCTCTCATCTCCCCTATCGACTATGCAAAAAACTCGATGGAATGGGAGATCATTCCCGGACTCGGGATCGCTTCCTATGGTGTTACGGGCGCCGCGAAACTCCTGTTCAAAAAAGGATTGATGAACATTTCTACCATTGCCTCCGATCTACGCTTTCCTACAGAAATGGTAGCATCGCAACTCGTTTTTTTAGAAAAGACAGGTGAAAAGCCGCAATTTGTAACAATTGGCGTTCAACCTGGCATCATCCCTGAAAAAACCGATGCAGTTTTGCTCGTGGGTGACGACGCACTGCCGGTCAAAACCATTCAGCAAGCCGTCTTTGATCTTTCAGAAGAATGGAACGACATTACCGGGCTTCCGCTTGTTCATGCGGTGTTTGCCGCAAAACGTAACAGCATCTCACCAACGACCGCTGCAATTCTTATGCAATCTCATTCACATTTTACAGAACATAAGAATAAAATTATCCACGACATAGCGGAGTTATTCGGCATCGATTTCCAACGATTAAACATCCATCTCAATGAAGAGCTTCGCTTCACACTCGACGATCTTGACACTGACGGTATGAAAGAGATATTTCGTCATTGTTTTTATCACCAAATGCTCGATGAAATACCGGATATAGTGTTTTCAAAGATCGCGTCAAACAATCAAACACGATTGAATTGACCCCCCGGACTAAAATCTTTGAATTTAATAAAAATTTAATTTACATTACTGTAATTAAACTATCGGTATTTAAACCATTACTTTAAGCAATGCTGAAGCACTTGCACATAAAAAACTATGCGCTCATCGACAATATTGATATTGATTTCGAGCGCGGGTTAAATATTCTCACCGGTGAAACCGGCGCAGGAAAGTCGATACTTATCGGTGCAATCGGGTTGCTTCTCGGGGAACGGGCAAGCAGCGAGACCGTACGGCAGAATGCAGATAAAGCGGTAGTCGAAGCAATCTTTGGAGTTGAAAAGAACCGGTCCCTCGCCGAATTACTCGAAGATAACCAGATAGACTGGATGGAACCGTTGATCGTCCGGCGGGAAGTTACAACAGGCGGACAAAGCCGCGGATTTATAAACGATACACCGGCAAATGTAAAAACAATGAAAGCAATAGGCGAACTGCTTGTCGACCTGCACGGACAGCACGAACACCAATCACTCTTGCGTGTTAATATGCACGCAAAACTGCTGGACGATTTTGGCGGACTATCCGGGATTGTCGGCGACTATAAAATATATTACAACAAGTTACAAGGACTTTTCAAAGAACTTAGGGAGTTAAAAGAACGCGAACAATCGCTTAAGGAACGAAAAGATCTGCTCGCATTTCAGATCAAAGAAATAGACGCAGTAGGCCCCCAGCCGGAAGAAGAAACGGCTCTTGAAACAGATCTGAACATTCTCGAAAATGCCGAGACTCTCTACGAACAAACCCAGCAGTTGTATGAGATGCTCTATGAAAGCGAAAAGTCTGTCTATGAAACTCTCGTCATTGCACGTAACCGTCTTGACTCGCTTGCGGATATTGACCCATCATTCGAAGAAGCTAGAAAGGAATCCTCATCTGCCGAAGCAATCGTCAACGAGATAGCAAAATTTCTTCAGGGATACAACTCCCGGATTGAGTTTGATCCGCAACGGCTTGATGAGCTTCGCGACCGTCTCGGACAGCTTTCATTATTAAAGAAAAAGTACGGCGGCAGCATTGAAAGCATTATACAACACAGGAAAGAAATCGGGAAAGAATTAGACCTCGCAGAAAATTTCCAGGATTCAATAAATTCGCTAAAAACCGATATAGCGAAATCCCGCCAGGAACTTTCAACCATCGCCGAACGTCTGTCATTAAAACGCCGGGACACAGCCAAAAAGATCGCAAAGCTAATCGTGAATGAATTATCGACGCTTGGCATTCCGAATGCGGTCTTCGACATACAAATAAATACCTCCCCCGATAAAACCGGGAAGTTGCATGATGAAAATGCATTTGTTAAGCTTGGTAAAGATTTTTATCCGGCATATTACAACGGTATAGATAAAATCGAGTTTTATATTTCGACGAATATCGGCGAGCCGCCAAAACCGCTTTCGAAAGTCGCCTCGGGAGGTGAAATATCACGAATTATGCTTGCCATGAAATCGGTGCTCGCAAAAAGCGAGCGGTTGCCGTTGCTTATTTTCGACGAGATTGATGTCGGGGTGAGCGGTAGAATTGCTCAGGCAGTTGGGAAAAGTCTGAAGACCCTATCGGGCTATCACCAGATAATCGCGATCACCCATTTACCGCAGATTGCGGGACTTGCCGATTGTCATTATGTGGTCGAAAAAATCGAAGATGGGAAACATACAGCTACCTATGTACGTAAATTAGACACTGAAGAACGGGTGCGTGAAGTCGCACGGTTGCTCAGCGGTGATGAAATCACCGAAGCCGGAATTGCGGGTGCAAAGGAACTGATGAAAACTTGACTATTACAAAGGAAGTTACGAATTACGAGTTACGAATTGATACCACATTAATACAGTAAACAAGAAACACAAAACTAAAAACTCAAGATCATAAACTCAAAACATGTCACTACAAATCTACAACACACTAACACGAAAGAAAGAAGAATTTAAACCGGTAAACGAGGGTGAAGTCGGTATGTACGTGTGCGGACCAACCGTATACGGCGATTCGCACATCGGGCATGCGAAAAGCTACGTCTCATTCGATGTTATATACCGGCACCTCCGTTATCTCGGTTATCCGGTTTTGTATATTCAAAACATCACCGATGTAGGACATCTAACCGACGACGCCGATGAAGGCGAAGACAAGATTGAGGTTGAAGCGCGAAAACGAAAACTTCAGCCGATGGCAATCGTCGAACGATATACCCGTAGTTATTTCGAGGATATGGATCGTCTTAATATTCTACGTCCGGATATCTCACCGCGTGCAACAGGACACATTATCGAACAAATCGAAATTATTAAATCATTAATCGAAAAGGGATATGCATACGAAATTAATGGATCGGTATACTTCAGCATTGAAAAATTCAGAGATTACGGCAAGCTTTCCGGGCGTTCGCTTGATGAGATGATTGCCGGCGTGCGGGTGGACTCCAAAAGTGAAAAACGACATCCCGCAGATTTTGCCCTCTGGAAGAAAGCCGAACCGGAACACATTATGAAATGGCAAAGTCCGTGGGGTGAAGGATATCCCGGCTGGCATATCGAATGCTCGGCAATGTCGATGAAATATCTGGGTGAACATTTCGATATACACGGCGGCGGAATCGAAAACCAGTTCCCTCATCATGAATGCGAGATCGCACAGAGTGAAGCCGCGACGGAAAAACCGTTTGCAAAATATTGGATGCATAATAACATGGTAACCGTGAGCGGTCAAAAGATGGGTAAGTCGCTCGGAAACTTCGTGACCCTCAAGGATGCGTTCGAGCAATTCCATCCTCTTATTATCCGGTTCTTCATTCTGCAAAGTCATTACCGTAGTCCGCTTGATTTCAGCAATGAAGCCCTTGCTGCCGCGAAAAAAGGATACGACCGTTTAGTTAATACCGTCTTGGTGCTGCGACAACGCATCGACCTTAATCAAAACGGCGATGCCGTTCCGATCGATCCTGAAACATATAAAAGTAAGATGATCGATGCAATGAACGACGATTTCAATTCACCTCAAACTATCGCGCATCTTTTCGATCTTTCGCGGGAGGTAAACCAATATCTCAATGACGGCAAACAATACAGCACATCATCTTTACAGAAAATTGAAGAATTATTCCTCGAATTTGGGAATACCGTGTTGGGAATAATTCCCGATTCTATCGAAATGACTTCAACGATTAACGGCGCCATAGACGCCGATCTTATTCAATTGCTGATAGATGTCAGACAGGAAGCCCGGAAACAAAAGCAATTTGCTCTTTCGGATATGATACGCGACCGGTTGAAAGAATTGGGCGTTCTGCTTGAAGATACGCGTGAAGGTACAAATTGGAAACGAACAAAATAGGAGATCGGATTGTGATGCGTCTACAAATATTTCTTTTACTTTTGGTGATTTCGATCCTATGTATTCCACAATCAACTTCTCGTGCCCAGGGTTCGGCAGGATCGGCGGCAACCCTTGAACCGCGATATCTTGTAGATATACCGACTGCCGGATTGTTGCCGCGCGGCAGTTTCTCGGTGGATATGGATTTCTTCCAATATGGGGGTGTGATGATGCGTATCAACGCGGGAATAGCGCACATGCTGAGCTTCGGAATCTCGTACGGCGCTAATCAGGTTGTCGGCGCCGATAAAATCGATCCGAATCCGTATCCGGGGATCAATATCAGAGTCCGGATAGTTGATGAAACAACAATCGCACCTGCCGTTCTTGTCGGATTCGATTCTCAGGGAAAAGAGCCGTATATAGATGAACTGGACCGTTATACAATCAAATCGCCCGGCTTTTTTGTTGTGATAAGTAAAAATTATAATATGCTCGGCAATCTCAGTGTACACGGCGGGCTTAATTATTCATTAGAAAGAAAAGACGGTTCGAACGCCGTAAACATGTATACCGGTCTTGAAAAATCACTCGGAACTAATATCTCGTTCTTACTCGAATATAACTTAGGACTAAACGATGCACGTGCGGATGCAATGGGACGGGGACGCGGTTATTTAAATACAGGTATGCGTTGGTCTGTCGGAAAAGGGTTTACACTCGGATTCGATCTGAAAGATCTCGTTAAAAATCAACGTGATCGAGCCTCTATCGGTAATCGAACCGTATATATAGAATATGTCAACTTTTTTTTATAATACATGTACTAAATAGTAGACACTAACGCGAACCATCTGATAGTTACAATTGTTATAAGTTACTGGAAATAAAAGATTTCGCCTGTGATCGATTTTTCTAAATTTACTGGCATTGTAATTGCAGGTTTATATGGTGAAGACTTTAGAGTCAAATAAAAAGCGAGGTGTAAAATGAGGCGATCTAATTTAACATATATGACCTTTATCCCGATGCTCGCCGTTATTTTCTTAATTTCCGGCTGCTATACGCAAGTCGGTACAATTAAGGAAGAACGTCCGGCAGCCCGGGAAGAGGTATACGTAGAAGAATATTACGACGATACCGGAACTACATACCGGTACTATTCCGACGACTACTACTACGATGATTATTCGTACCGGTCGCCGCGTCATAGAATGTTCTTCAGCTACTACTACCCGACACATTACTCGTTCGGTTGGGGTGTTCATTATGATCCATTCTGGTATGACCGTTATTATGTATGGGATCCGTGGCATTATCCACGGTACTCATACAATATTTATTTCGGTTGGCCTTCATGGAGATATCATTATCACACATACTATCGATGGTATGGCGGCCATTATATGTATCCATGGGGTCCGTGGCATTATACACACCACTACCCATTATATACATATTATCCAAGCCACGCCTTTAGAGATAGACAAAGAACACCACGGACGTTCGGCACAACCCGGGGCTATTCTCGCGATGGCACCTATAGATTGCCATCGGCAGGACGTACCACGGGTGACAGAACAGGCGTAACAGGAAGACGTGATACCGAAGGCAGAACCGGAGCCGGTGTACGGGATGCGGGCAGAACCCGGACCGACGATACAAGGGTTCGCAGCCGCGATCCACAGTCAGGTCGCGAGGGATCAGTACGACAACCGACACGGACAAGGACGCCGGAACGCGTACGCGGAGGAACGGAACGAGGAGGAACACAACGCGAAGGAGCAACTCGTGATTCAGGAAGAAGCCGCGACTCACAACAAGAAAGTACTCGCTCCCGTGATAACAGAAGCCGGGGTGACCAATCAAGCGGTACAACGGTACGTGAACGCTCAACTGAGCGGGCTACATCTCCTCCTGCCCGGGTAAGACAACCCGAGCGCGAGGACAACAGAAGAAGCGAGGCGCCTGCTCCGCGTGTTCGTTCACAAAATACTGAAACCCGAACCCAATCAACGCCTCCAACTCGTGTACGATCACAGGGAAGTCAGACTCGAACACGGGTACAGAGCACGCCGAGTCGAGATCGTCGTGAAAGTGTTCAAAGCCGGCCGGCGCCGAGACGGGACAGCGGTTCAAGTGTTCGAAGATCCAGTCCTCCACCGCAAAGAAGCGTAAGCCCGCCGCCGCAGCGCTCAAGTGGAAGTAGCAGTTCTGTTCGATCTGGCGGCAGTAGCAGCAGAAGCAGCGGCAGTAGAGATTCCGGTTCGAGTAGAGGCGGTCGCCAGAGATAATCAAAGAAAGAGTTTTGAAAAATTGCTTCAATAAAACACCTCCCGCCCTGTCGCCGCTATTCGGCAGGGCGGTTTTGTAAGAATACGTCAATGAACATTAGAGATGTGGCCATTATGAAAAGAAATAATTATATAAAAAAGATTGCAATCGGCGCGACAAGTCTTATGCTGATTATGACATCCGCTATGAACGCACAATTTCTTGAGGACGCGCTCCGCCTTGACTATGGTATGCTCGGCAGCAGCGCGCGGGCGTTATCGATGGGCTCCTCTTTTCTTGCAGTATCCGACGATTTCAGCGCATCATTTTATAACCCGGCAGGACTCGCGCAAATTCGTAAGTTTGAAATAGCCGGAGGTATTCGACATACCAATTTTCGAAACGATGCTCTATACCTTGGAACTATTACCAACGCAAGGGGATCCTCGACTAATCTGGACAACTTAGGCATCGTTATACCAATCCCGACACTTCAAGGTAGTCTTACCCTGGCTATCGGCTATAATCGAGTAAATGATTTTACGCAAATAAGCATGTTTGAAGGTTTCAATGAAAACGATTCGATTATTCCGGATTTGTTTCTGAGCCGTCATGAAATGTCGTATTACTTATGGCTTTCTGATTCGACGGGAACAACCCCGTTTATGGGCGATCTCTATCAATGGGGATCTCAGGAAGAGTTCGGGGCGATAAATAACTGGAATATCTCGGGGGGTATAGAAGTTGTTCCCGACTTTTTCCTCGGCGCAACTCTTAATCTCATTTCGGGAAATTATCGGCAAACATTTACTTTTGAAGAAGAAGATATACACAATACCTACGATACCTTTCCGAACGATTTTGAATATCTTTTCGTCGAAGATTATATCGATGCTCGTATTTCAGGATTTAATGCGCTTTTGGGCGGCTTATATAATATGAACGGTATTTTTAAAATCGGCGCCACGATTCGCACACCAACACGCTATTCCATAGAAGAAGAATATTCAACCTACGGATTAAGCGAATTTACCACACCGGATGATGAAGGATTCAATTGGTATGAAGATGAGTTCGATGCAGTTATCGATTACGATGTCTCAACTCCCTGGCAATTCAGCGCCGGCGCGGCGGTTAGTTTATCCGGTGTCACGGTTTCTGCTGCGGCAGATTATCGAGATTGGACACAACTCGAATTCAGGAACGCTCCAAGTTCTATTCTCGCAATAAACAGGACAATTCGTGAGGTTCTTGAACCGGCTACCGATCTTCGATTGGGAGCGGAGTTCGCGCTCCCGATGTTTCCGATTGCAATCCGCGGAGGATATATCCATCAACCTTCACCGTACAAAAATGCACCTTCAGAACTTAACCGTAATTATATAACCGGCGGAATCGGAATTAAAATCCAGGATGTAATTTATTTGGACCTCGCCATCATTCGTGGTCTATGGGAATCCGACCTTTTCGTTTACGATTATGACGTATGGAATGAAAATCAAGGCGCCTGGCAGGCAGTTACACGGGTAGTCAATGAAGACATTGTAAAGAATTCGGTCATATTTTCATTCCGTTATAGATTTTAACACGTGTTGTCTACGGGCATCACTTATTTTTGTGATGCCCTTTTTTTATTTCTTCCTTTCCTACCGACGAACACGTTGCACTACACTTACATTTTTGCTAAATTCTAATTAAAAAAAATATGTCTAAGAAAAAGAAAATTCTCACCGGTCTGACCGGCGCCCTTATAATTGTTCTAATCGCCGGTTTTTTATTTGCCAGACACCTTGCAACACGTTCTTTCCCCGACTATGAAGCGACATTAACCGGTTCTGAACTCAGAGAAGATGTATACATCTATCGTGATGATTACGGAGTTCCCCGTATAGAAGCGACAAATGAATACGATGCTTTCTTTTCCATCGGTGTTGTGCATGCGCAGGACCGGTTATGGCAGATGGAATTATCGAGACGCGTGGGTCAGGGACGGCTTGCGGAAATACTCGGACCCGATGCCCTCGATATCGATAAATTATTCAGAACTTTCGGGTTTGTCTCAGTAGTTGAAAAAACACTGCAAGAGCTTGAACCCGAATTGCTTCGGATACTCGAAGGTTATGCAGCCGGAGTTAATCATATAATTAATACAAGCAAAGGAAAATTCCCTATCGAGTTCGATGTGCTTCAATTTGAGCCGGAACCGTGGGAGCCACTGCACACACTTCTTATTTCAAAATTAATGGCATACGAACTAAGTCTTGCCTGGCGGGTAGATGTAGCAATGGGGCAGGTTTTTGAAAACTTAGAGTATGATCTCGCGATCACAGCCCTGCCCGGATATCCTTCTAACGCACCGGTTATTGCACCGGAAGCATTGCGGAACATCCGGTTCGCCGACACGTTTAATAATATGCTGAGGATAGATTCAAAATACCGAAAATTCGCGGGTATTAAGGGTTCGCACGTCGGGAGTAATAGCTGGGTCGTCAACGGGACTCTATCATCCAGCGGTAAACCGATGCTCGCCAACGATCCCCATCTCGGACTGGCAAGCCCCTCCCGATGGTATGAATTACACGTTAATGCGGGCGAAAGATTAAATGTAGGCGGTATGACCTTTGCCGGCGTCCCGGTTGTTATTATCGGTCGAAACAATGCTCTCGCCTGGGGCTTGACAAACGTAATGGCGGATGATGCAGATTTTTATTTCGAAGATATCGACACAACCGGCACACCCCGGTACAGAGTCGATAATGAATGGCGCGATATGATTATTCGTGAGGAAATAATACAAATAAAAGAAAATGAGCCGGTAACGTTTACAGTATATGAAACCCATCGAGGTCCTTTAGTTCAATCATTGCTCGGCATACAACCCGGTAGATGGGAGGATCAGCCGATCAGTATGCGTTGGACAGCACGTGAACCGACAGAAGAACTGAAAGCAATGTACGGGGTTAACAAGGCAGCTTCGTATGATGAATTCAGAGAAAGTTTACGCTACTTTTCCGCTCCGGGACAAAACTTTATATATGCGGATACGGCGGGTAATATCGCGTATCGTCCCGCGGTCAGATTACCAATTCGACCGCTCGGCAACCCGATGCTTCCCTTCCCCGGCTGGGACAGTAGGTACGATTGGTCGGGGTATGTTCCATTTGAAGAATTACCGGAATTATATAATCCTCCGACCGGTATAATAGCCACGGCAAATAATAAAATGGTTGATGATTCATATCCTTACTATATCAGCGCAATGTGGGAACCACCCTCCCGCATACAGCGTATAATGGAAATGTTAAATGACAGCGAGGTTTTTCTGATCTCAGATTTTAAAAGAATGCAAAACGATTTTATTTCCATTCATGCTCGTGAAGTTGTACCGTATATTCTTAAAGCATTCAACGATATAGAAGTGACCGATGGAGACCTGTTACGTTCACTTAGCTATTTCAGGAATTGGGATTTTTATTTTGGTCCCGAAGATGTTCCGACTGCAATTTTTAATGTTTTCTGGGTAAAATTCGTTGAGAATACATTCAAACCGCGTATGGGAGAACAGCTCTTCAATGAATACATCGGACTTGCTAATATTCCTATACGCGCATTACACGATCTTCTCAACTCGCCCGATTCCGAGTGGTTCGACAATCCGCACACATCACGACGTGAAAATCGGGACGATATCATCCGCCAGAGTTTGCAAGACGCACTGCAATACTTGCGCGATGAACTCGGCGACGATATTCGGACGTGGCGATGGGGTTCTATTCATACTGTTACTTTTGAACATATATTCGGTCAACGCTCCCCCATCAACAGAGTCGTGAACATCGGTCCTTTTCCAATCGGCGGCGCAGGAACTACCGTCAATAACGGTGAATATCTTCTTTACGATCCTTACGAAAATATTCTCGGACCATCGATGCGATTCGTCGCCGATATGGCTGATCCTGCTACTGCATATACCATAATCCCGACCGGTCAATCGGGACAACCGCTTCACAGGCATTACAAAGATCAAACACAGCTATGGCTGGACGGACGATACAAAACCACATCGATGAATGAAGAACCCGGTGTACGCTACAGAATAACTACTTTAAAACCGAAACAATAACGCACAAAAAAATACAATGACAACAGAAACTATTCCACAAATCGTTTATGATAAATTAATCGCAGCCCGCGTCGTCGGTGCATTCACCGGCGCCGGGATATCCGCCGAAAGCAATATCCCCACGTTCCGGGGTGATGAAGGATTATGGGCAAAGTTCAAACCGGAAGAGCTTGCAAATTTCAATGCATTTATGAAAAACCCAAAACTGGTCTGGGAGTGGTATTCGGCAAGAAAAAAAATTATACACGGGGCGCAGCCCAACCCCGGTCATCTGGCGCTTGCCGAACTTGAGGAGATAATTGACGAGGTCATCGTCGTTACACAAAACATAGATAATTTGCACCGAAGAGCCGGAAGCACTAAAGTGTACGAGTTGCATGGTAATATAGAGCGTAATTATTGCATTAAGTGCGGTGAAAATTATGCAGATGAAGTAATTTTAGCCGATGAACTTCCCCCTAAATGTGGCAAATGTAGCGGTCTGGTGCGGCCCGATGTAGTGTGGTTCGGAGAATATTTGCCGCAGGATGAATTCGCCGCATCCGAAGAAGCCGCGCAGAGATCGGAGGTTTTTCTCTCCCTCGGCACGTCCGGTATTGTCTATCCCGCTGCATCGATTCCTCAGGTGGCAAAATATTCCGGAGCTTTCGTAATAGAGATCAATCCTGAAACTACTCCGCTCACTGAAATCGCCGATGTGACTATACTCGGGAAAACCGGAAAGGTCCTCCCGGAAATCGTGAACACACTACGTTCAATCAAAAGGAAAGGAAAAAATATTGATTAACATTCGAACGACTTCATTTGTTCGGACAAAAACCCTTTGCACAATCGGTCCGGCAACCCAATCACTACAGATGTTAAAGCGTCTTATAAAAGAGGGTATGAACGCCGCGCGGCTGAATTTCTCACATGGTTCGCACGAAGATCATATCAGAATGTATAAAAAGATCCGCAAAGCCGGTCAGGAACTCGATGTATTCGTTCCCGTCATTCAGGATCTGCAGGGACCGAAAATCCGAGTCGGTAATCTTTCGCAGCCGGAAATTCGATTGAAGCGAGGAAACACAATCCGGATTACGACAAAAAACATTAAAGGCACATCGGAAGTACTGCCGACAACCTATAAAAATCTGCCAAAGGATGTGCAAAAAAATGATTCGATTCTTTTGGATGACGGCCTTATTAAACTGACGGTCGAAAAAGTTAAAACCAATGAGGTAATTTGTAAAATTATCGAAGGTGGAATAATCAAACCGAATAAAGGAATCAATTTGCCGGGCGTTAATGTCAGTTCGCCTACTCTGACAAAGAAAGATCGTGAAGACATAGAACTTGGCATTGCACTCGGATTCGACTATGTTGCCCTATCATTCGTTCGGTCTTCAAATGATATTCGTCTTCTCCGGCGCGCAATGTCACAATACGGTAAAGTAGTACCGATAATTGCAAAGATAGAAAGACCTGAAGCAGTGGATGCCATCGAAGATATAATACGGGAAGCCGACGCGGTAATGGTAGCTCGGGGCGACCTTGGCGTCGAAATGCCGAGTGAGGATGTTCCCCTAATCCAAAAAATGATCATCAATAAATGTAATCGAATTGGTAAACCCGTTATCACCGCAACACAGATGCTTGAGTCGATGATTGAAAAACCGACCGCAACCCGCGCAGAAACAAGCGATGTGGCAAACGCCGTACTTGACGGCACCGATGTTGTTATGCTCAGCGGTGAAACTTCGATCGGAAAACACCCGGTCGCAGCGGTTAAAACGATGAACACCATTTTAAAAAAGACCGAAGCAGCGTTAACATTTTCTTACAAAACACAACGTGAAATACAGAGTGATATAGCAGCGGAAGCGGTAGGTCGCGCAGCGTGTATACTTTCCGAGCAGGTGGGCGCCGCCGCGATTGTTCCTATAACACACGGCGGCACAACTGCCCGTATTCTTGCAAAATATCGTCCCCGCGCAATTATCCTTGCAGCTACTGCTAACAAAGATACTGCACACCGCTTAAATCTTGTTTGGGGAGTACAACCTTTGCTCATTTCCCGTCTCGCGGATATCGATACCACGCTTGAGAATATCGAAAGTGAGATCGCAGATTCGAGAAAATTTAAAAAGGGAAGTTACGTTGTATATACTGCCGGGATGCCTATGCGTATTATGGGAAAAACAAATATGGTTAAGGTAAGTAAAATTTGATGTTTTCATATACTTGCCCGTCACGCCATTTCTGCATGACGGGCAAGTTTCTATCCAACCCGGATGTTATTATAGTACTCCAATCTCCGGTTCTATCTCAACCTCCGCACGAATCGAATTTGCTATCAGGCACTTCTCATTAGATTCGTATTGTAAAGGAACGATTTATACTTCGGCTTCGGTTGTGTATGTTGTACGTCACTCATTATGAATTACTCACCGGTTCAAGATGTTCATCAAGTTTTTGTGTAAGCATATTTTTCGGCACGGCGCCGATGACGGCGTCGGCTAATTCACCGCCTTTGAATATTGCAAGCGTTGGAATGCTCATTACACCATACTGTGCAGCACTCGCACCGTTCTCGTCGGTATTCACTTTCACAAATTTGAATTTTCCTGCATATTCTCCGGCGAGTTCTTCTATAACAGGAGCAATAATGCGGCATGGACCGCACCACGGCGCCCAAAAATCGACCAGTACTGGAATTTCAGAATCAAGTACTTCCTTTTGAAAAGTAGCATCGGTTCCTTCAATTACATTTCTACTCATACTATCGTAACTCCTTTCATTGAATTATTATTCCGGTGTACCGGCTTCGACTGGTTCTATTCTGTAAGAATGAGTTAGTTTAACAGTCGGTTGAACCATTGCCGAGACACCGCAATATTTAGTTGTTGATAATTCTATTGCTTTTTCAATATCGGTTGGATTTAAATCATTGCCATAAAACAAATACTCAATATGAATTTCTGTAAATATTTTCGGGTGCTCCTCCCGTTCGGTTGCGCGAATGTGTAATTCGTAATGTTTTATATCCACCCGTTTTTTTCGTAAAATGGATATGATATCGCTTGAAGTACAGCCGCCAATTGCAAACAACAAGAGCTCTTTCGGCGTTGCGCCGGCGCCATGCCCGCCCGCAATCGGCTTTGTATCCATTACTACCCAATGATTTGAATCTGCTTTTGCAGCGTATGTATTTCCTTTTATCTGTATAACTTGTGCGTTTTTCTTAATCATATCATCCTTTTTCACTATATTTCGTTAATGCATCATATTAGATGCACTCAACGAAAAAAGGATTCAGGAGAAGCCCAATATTTTTTATTTATGACGGAGAGAATCAACTTTCTTTAAGATTGTCTCCTCGATAGACCGTTTCGCAGATTCGGAAGGACAGGGCGATGGGTATTCCTTATAGAGATTAATCGTAGTCTTCAAGCTTTTTAAGTATGCGAAACAATCCGGACAATCGTTTATATGAAGTCTGATTGTCTCACATTTCGGAGAATTCAATTCCTCATCCAGATTATCGCATATATGCTCGAGAACTTCTTCACACGAGATATTTTGTTCGCTCATATTGTCACATACTCCGATAATTTTTCACGTAATGCGGTTCGCGCGCGGTGTAAACGGGATTTCACCGCAGCTACCGAGAGATTTAAAACATCCGCAGTTTCCTGCGCCGATAATCCTTCCATATCACGCAGCACAAATACAATTCTATAATCGACCGTCAAAGATAGAATTGCTTCATCAAGTTGCGTCTTCAACTCATCCGACATCACTGTTTCCAGTGGTGTGGGACTGTCCGAGGGCTTCACAGCGTGATGCTCAGACTCCTCGTGGATAGGTACGGAAACTTCATCTATTTTTCGCTGACGGTTCTTCATCAGGCAATTGTTTGTCACAATACTGTACAACCACGTGCTGAATTTCGATTTCCCGTCAAATTGATGGAGCTTCCGGAATACATTCACGAACGTATCCTGCAGCGCTTCTTCCGCCTTCTCGCGGTCACGACAAACTTTAAATGCAAAACTAAATACGGTATCTTCATACCGGCGAACTAATTCGCCGAATGCCTGCTTATCGCCGTCAAGAATATTTTGTATAAGATCGCTATCGTTTTTCATATGATTAGATGCATACTTCACAAAAAAGATTCATGATAATGTAGTAATTGAATGAAATAATTGCAACGTTCGATTGAATTTAAACGGAAGGTTCATTATACTATATGTATCCAATCAAACTAACAACAATGTGTACTACCACTATGAAAACTAAGCTTACCGAAGATGAACTCCTTACTTTGATAACTTCCGTCTTTAATCCGCAAGAAGCGGATAAAACAATTGCAATAATAACCGACGTTCCGAATGATATAAGGTCGGATCATGATAAATGGCAGGAAAGACGAGGGATCGTGTACGAATGGCGCCATCAACTTTCGGCTATTCGGGACAAGCTGCAATTTGAGAGTGTTGACCTTTATCTCTATGAGAACGTCGAGAGCAATAATGCCGATCTTCCCGGGACCTTTTACAGAATAAATACCATAGAAGAGCCGGTCAAGGCGGATATGCTTTCCTCAATGGGCGATGCGGTATCACGTGAAAAAATATTGCAGGAAACAAACATTATCCTCGCACCGACCGAATATTCCGCAACCGCTCCGTTGAAAATGCTCGGGAAACAGTTTCCTTTTCGCGCAGCTACCATGCCGGGCTTTTCACGGGCAATGATACCCGCCCTCGGTTTGGACTACCAAAAGGTACACGAACGGGTTATGACTTTAAAAACACGGCTCGATGACGCCGGAAGCGCAACGGTTCAATTCGAAGCAGACAGAAACACGTACGAATTATTCTTCGATCTCCGGCACCGGAAAGCGCATGCAAGCTCGGGGCTTATCCGTGAGAAAGGAACCGCCGGTAATTTACCGTCCGGCGAGACATATATCGTACCTTACGAAGGAGAAAACGAAGGCGATCCGAGCAAAACAAAGGGTACATTGCCGGTGCGCTTCGGAAATGAGCTACTACTTTTTCATATTGAGGATAATCGCACTGTCTCAATCGAAGGTTCCGGCGATGCAGCAAAAGAACGACAGAATTTTTTACGAGAAGAGCCGGCATACGGAAACATAGCCGAACTCGGATTAGGAATTCTGGACAGTTTCGGGATATCTGCCGTTGGCAGCGTGCTGCTTGATGAAAAACTCGGACTGCACGTTGCGTTCGGACGCAGCGAGCATTTCGGTGGTATAACCGGCCCGTCCTCATTTAACAATCCGAAAAACGTAATACATATGGATTATGTGTATGTTCCTTCATTGCAACCCGATATCGGGGTTAAATTCGCCCGTTTGCATTACGCTGCGGGAGATGAAGAGACCATTATGGAAAACAATAAATACGTCGTATAGTTGCGCCTTTTGGGAAAATTTATTATATATTATGATGAACTGTTAATTCCCTCAACTTATAATCCGAAAGGTTTGATTCAAATGACAACTCCCACTCAAACTATTGTATTTCTATTAGTGCTTATGACCGGCTTTGTGATATCAGGATGTGAGCGCGAAGAAGTGGTCGAACCGGATCCTCATGAAGCTTTTTTCCAGAATCTTTCGACGTTCTGCAACAAAATGTTTTCCGGTGAAGCCACTTTCCCCGACGTCCCCGACCACCCGCTGGTGGACACTGAACTACGAATACACTTTTCATCTTGCGACGATGACATAACACGTATCGAGTTATACCGCGACGTGGATTACTGGCACGGGGCATGGGTACTTGAACGGCGCGACCATGGTTTGCACCTGTATCACGACCATCTGGGCGATGTACGAACCGAGGAGGACCTCGGCGAGAATGACGCTCACGGTTACGGGGGATATGCCGACGACCGTGGTACGGCCGTGCGGCAATACTTTCCGGCAGATGAGGTCACGGCTGAAATGCTCCCCGAAGCTGCGACTAACGTTTGGATGATTGAACTTAACCTGGAAGAAGAACAATTCATTTACTATCTCGAGCGGCACGACGAGCCGAGATTCCGGACGGTATTTAATCTGGCTGAGCCGCTTGACGAGTAATTACTTGATAAAGATACAACAAAATCCCTTCGCTATACAAAACCTGTCGGGGTAAGCAAACCTGACAGGTTTTTTTCTAATATAATCTCCATCCTATTGCTATTCATTAGAAATACGATTATTTTTATGTGGTTTTATTCAGGTTTGAATTATCCACATAGCATATACATATAATGGGTCTTATTCCATCGTCGTTGGAAAATAGGTTCGATAAACTATTAATTCCTCTCGTCTATACGGTAAAGGCATTACACCTTTCACCGAATGTTATTTCGACTATCGGTATAATCCCGAGTTTCATCGCTGCATTCCTCCTCGCCTCCGGCTGGTTCGTAACAGCAGGCATTTTTATACTATTCGGTGGGATCGTTGATATGATCGACGGCAAACTCGCACGTCTTACGCATCGCACCTCAAAATTCGGCGCGCTGTATGATTCGACCCTTGATCGTTTTGCGGAAATCGCGATGTATACCGGAGTAGGATATTTTTATGTTTTTCAAGGTATGCACCTTGCATCGTTGATGGTAGTAATTGCCGCCGGCGGTTCGATCATGGTAAGCTACGTCAGAGCGCGGGCAGAGTCGCACGGATTCTCTTGCAATGTCGGGTGGATGCGACGCGGCGAACGAATCGTTCTCCTTGGCAGCGCTGCGCTGCTCAGCTTCTACCCACAGCCGTTCGATATACTTGTTATTGCTATTCTTAAAGTTATACCGTTCGAACTGACCTATTATTATCCCCCGATGCCGCTCACGATCGCAATAGCAATTATTGCGCTCTTTACCCCGGTAACAGTCGCACAACGCGTATATGAAGTTTGGAAACAAACAAAATCCGAGAGATCAATTACAGCGCAAAAACACGGTACTCACACACCAATAGATTCAATCCAAAAGGAAAAAGTATGAAGAATAATATATCACCGGCGCATGGAAAACTGGGTGTTCTTGTCGTCGGAATCAACGGCGCGGTCGCCACTACGTTCATAGCCGGTCTCTTTGCAATTAAAAAAGGATACGGAAAACCGTTCGGCTCGCTCACACAATTGGGAACGATCCGGCTCGGGAAACGTTCGGATATGAATTTTCCAAAGATTAATGAATTCGTTCCGTTAGCGGATATCAACGATATTGTAATCGGTGGTTGGGACATATTCGATCAAAACCTGTACGATGCGGCTAGTGAATCAAAAGTTCTCGAACAAAAAGATATCGATCCGATCAAACAGGAATTGCAATCTCTGCGACCGATGCGTGCAGTGTTCGATAATTATTATGTTAAAAAACTAAACGGCACATACATAAAAAGCGCCGCTACAAAAATGGAACTCGCCGAACAATTAAGAGCGGATATTAGAGATTTTAAATCAAAAAATAGTGTTGATCGCCTGGTTATGATCTGGTGCGGCAGCACCGAGATATATATGGGGCGCAACGACGTTCATAATACAATTGAAAATTTCGAGAAAGCCCTGCAGGAAAACGATGTCAATATCACACCGAGTATGCTATATGCTTATGCCGCCATCATGGAAGGAGTCCCGTATGCAAACGGCGCTCCGAACCTTACAGTGGATATTCCCGCACTTATCGAACTATCAAAACACAAGAACGTTCCGATAGCCGGTAAAGATTTTAAAACCGGTCAAACTCTTATTAAAACCGTCATAGCCCCTATGTTAAAGGCGCGAATGTTGGGATTACAGGGATGGTTCTCGACCAACATCCTTGGAAATCGCGACGGTGAAGTGCTCGATGACCCGTTTTCATTTAAAACGAAAGAGGAAAGCAAGCTTTCGGTGCTTGAGCAAATTCTCCAACCTGACTTATATCCGGAGCTATACAAGAATTTTTATCATAAAGTTCGGATTAATTACTATCCACCCCGCGGCGACAGTAAAGAGGGATGGGATAACATAGATATATTCGGGTGGTTAGGATACCCGATGCAGATAAAGGTCGATTTTTTGTGCCGGGATTCCATTCTTGCCGCTCCGATTGTGCTTGATCTTGTATTGTTTATCGATCTTGCACAACGGGTGGGAATGAACGGAATTCAGGAATGGCTGTCATTCTACTTCAAAAGTCCGATGCATGCACCGGAAGTATATCCCGAGCACGATCTTTTCATCCAGCAAAGTAAATTAAAAAATACTCTCCGTCACATTATGGGCGAAGATCTGATCACGCACCTCGGCCTCGAATATTACGAAGAATAATTCTCAACGGTCGTTTGCATATATTATATATAATCTCTATTGTTATATATATGGAACGGCAGATTAAAATACATAATCGACTATCGATACCCGAGCGCGAACTCCGGTTCAGGTTTTCGAAAAGCAGCGGACCGGGCGGACAACACGTGAACAAAGCCGCAACAAAAGTGGAGCTGTTGTTTGACGTTCAAAGTTCACCCTCTTTAAGTGATTCACAACGTGAACGAATCGAGAAGAAATTAGACAACCGGATTTCTGCAGAGGGCACATTACGGATCGAGGTGCAGAATACCCGAAGTCAATTAAAAAATCGGGAAGCGGCAATAGAACGATTTCGTGAACTAATTTCCGAAGCGCTCAAAAAACCAAAGAAGCGAATACCGACAAAACCCGGCAAAACGGCTAAAGAAAAACGTATAGGTGAGAAAAAGCGGCGTGGTGAAATTAAAAAGTCCCGCCGACCGCCGGTCGATTAGCATTCTGTATATCGATCACACCCCGCGCGGGCGGGCGACCATCATACCGGTCATACGCTTGTTCATAGTCATATATTCCATCAAATTTTTACCGGTAATTTCTACCGCTCTTCCAACTTCGGGTGCGTGAAGAGCATGAAATTTATCGTCAACTTTAATTGCCAGCGCCGTGTGTTGTATATCCAGACCGCGAATATTTGTCGTAAATCCGAGTATATCCCCTTCCTGCATATTCTCTTCATACATATGAAAATTTCCTTTCGGAATAAAATAGTATTCACGATTGTTGATCACTTCTTCCTGTTCTTCTATTACCCGGAAATAATCTTCATTTGACAATTGTCTATATCTGTCGCGATTTTCCGACATAAAATTAATTTCTTTTCTAAACGGTTCGGCGCCGCCGATTTCACGGCTCACATCTTTTACATATCCTTTTTGTTCATTATCGTGAATCCAGTCGGAGAAATAATGTAACCGGCTCGGATATCCGTCAAGTACACCTCCCCGGTATCGTATCATTTGCAATTCATCGGTATACGCTTTAAAAGTAGTCATACCTTTCTTTAAACAACGCGCCAGAGCGAGCGCATTTTCTACAAGCGTTACACAATCGAATACTTCAAGATTGATCACAAGCTGTTCCACATCGGGTTTTTCAAGTGTGTGCGCTTCATAAGGCGCGCCTTTAAATAGCTTACCGATTCCGACGACGACTTCACCTATCGGTCGCCTCGCGAGATTCATATCGGCAGCAACAGAAAATGTTCGTTCACATATTTCACGATGTTTGTCTACCAAATACGAACGTGCAATACCGGGAAAAATTGTTCCTCCTGCAATCGTCGTAGCGGTAACTGTAAGAAAAGATCGTCTGTTCATAGCGCTCTACCTCGTTTTGATAATTGAATTAGTTCGATGAAAATGAAACGTTATTACCCGATCCTGAACTATAAACCGTAAAACCGTCCTGCGTATCTTCAATTAGATATTTTGTAGGATATCTTTTCAGTACACGCAAACTGAGCAGATCGCCGCCTGCACCGATTGCATTAAAAACAAATGGAAGTATCAGCCACCAACCTATCCCGAAAAAAATGCCGACAAAACAAAATATCGAAATTGTAACAAGCGGTGCGGCTGCGATTCGCCGGTATGCCTGCACTGTGTAATATCCTTTTGTGGTTGCAAATAGCACAGGTCCAAGTCCCTTCATCCATTTCCAGCCGAATTGTGGACGCCCGCCATAATATAAAATAAGATAAGCATGACACAATTCGTGGAAAACTATCGTTACAAGAAGTAATATTGGCTGCATTATAACATACACACCGATAGAGATCGGCGGAAATGAAGAAAGCTGCATAGTTAACCAGACCATCAAACCAGCCGTCGTTATAACAAATAACAAAAAAAGTAATATTTGATTTCCCGGTTTTATCGATGAGTGATGTATCCAATCATCCACAAGATCGTAAATCGTCCACGATTGTATTGCCGTCATTCCCCCGGGTAATAATCGGTAATAGTGCATAACCTATTTATAAACCGCCCATCCCGAGTATAATGTGCCAGTATACATTTTTAACAGGCATTACCGAAAGCCGCGAAAGCTTAACAAGGTCAAAATCTTTAAAGGTTTTATTATTCTTTATTTCAGAAAGGGGCACCGGGTACGGTAATTTGCGATCAGGTTTAAGATTAACGACAACGCGCTTTGGATCTTTGGATTCCGGGTCCCGATAGGGATTGGATATTATCTCCGCTATACCGACGATCGCCCGCTCCGTTCCCGTATGGTATATAAATGCTTTATCCCCCACTTTCATATTTCTCAGATATTTCAATGCAAGATTATTCGCGACACCGTCCCAAACCGTGCGACGATCGACGACAAGCTGGTCAAAGGAATATTCTCCGGGTTCAGTTTTTAACAACCAATATGCAGGCATATACAATTTCCGATCATTATTGCCGGGTAATATAAAATATTTTATAATAACTTGATAAGTAACAATATAATAAATATTTTAATGTTGAAAAACTTTTTTAACTATTTTTTTTTAAATTGACCAATATGACCATACTTATCGCACCCGATTCCTTCAAAGATTGTCTTCCGGCAATTAACGTTACCCGGGCATTATGTAATGGCATCAAATCCGTGAAGAAAGATATCAAAGTCATTCTCTTTCCGATGGCTGACGGCGGTGAGGGTACAACGGAGATTCTGAACTACCATATCAGCGGTCGCTGGCAAACACCTGAGGTAAACGATCCCCTCTTTCGTAAAATTAAAAGCCGGTACTTAATCCTGAACGACAGGAAAACTGCCGTAATTGAACTGGCAAAAGCATCCGGCATTGAACTGCTCGATTCAGTTGAGCGAAATCCATTGCACACCACTACACTCGGCGCCGGTGAACTTATACACCACGCTCTCGATCAAGGAATGGATGAAGTTATACTTGCAGTCGGCGGCAGTGCGACAGTCGATGGGGGTACGGGAGTAGCATCGGCGCTGGGATTCAGGTTCTATGATAAAAAAGGACAGGAATTTCTGCCAACCGGGGGCGCACTTTCGAAAATTCATAGAATAGACGCTTCTCACGTGTATGATAGATTTCGACAAGTAAGATGGACTATAGCATCCGATGTACAGAATAGTTTAAATGGACCCGAAGGGGCAGCACGCGTTTACGGACCGCAAAAAGGCGCGGATGCGCTTGCTGTTGAACAACTTGCGGATGGATTGGAACATATCACGGAACTAATAAAAAGAGACACAAATTTTAATGCAAATGAGCATCCCGGAACCGGTGCGGCGGGAGGCGCGGCTCTTTTTCTTATGGCGTATGGAAATGCACAACTGCATTCCGGGTTCGATATTCTTGCAGAACTTACTCATTTTCAGACCGCGATTGACGCCGCTACATTAGTTATTTCGGGAGAAGGAAGACTCGATGCGCAAACAAAATATGGAAAAGTTGTATCTTCAATCGCACATCACGCCAATAAAAAAGAAATACCTCTCGTCGTTGTGTGCGGCGTCGTCAGCGGCGATCCGGTCGTTATTAAAAGAGCGCTCGGAGTAGAATTACTATTCTCAATTCGCGAGCGCGCGGATAGCGACGACGACTCATTTAAAAACGTCGAAAAATATCTTGAAAAAATCGGCGGCGAAATCGCAAAAAAGCACATCTCTAACCAATTTAAACGGTAGACCTTGCAGTTTTATCGACATTCTGCTATATTATTTAAATAATTAACCGTACTCCGGTTTTTGCACTTTTAATTTGTGTTCGCTGTTGTTTGGAACGGTAGAAAATTACCTGAGGGAATTTAGGATGGAGGCAACCTCAGCTTTTAAAATTTATACAATATTTTTTTCGTTGCGGTTGACGACATTAAAATGCAAAAATAGATTCCTGACGGAATGTGGGTACATATTTCTCATAGATTCCTTTGGGGAGGAATGCCTCATGGAAGAAGGCACCGTTAAATGGTTCAATGCTTCCAAGGGTTACGGATTTATTCAACGAGAGGCGGGGGAAGACGTGTTTGTCCATTACAAGTCTTTAATGATGGAAGGATACAAAACGTTAAATCAGGGAGATCGTGTACAATTTGATGTTGAAGAAGGTCCGAAGGGCTTGCAAGCAACGAACGTAAAAAAAATATCTCAAACATAGAGTTCAAACCCCGGCATATCCTGTGCCGGGGTTTATTAAAAACCACTCTAAGAAAATTAATCTGGAATAATGTGTGGAACCACCCTCACAGCCACAATTATTGTTACCTGAACCGGACTGGTCTGCCCTGCTGCAAGGCAACAACCGGAGCCTGAATAAAAAAACATAGAATTAGTTTAATGAGGAGTAATGAATGAGTCACCATTCGACAATAACATTTGCTGAAGCTACCGATATCGCGCGTGAGATTAAAAACATTGCATATAACCTGTGGTGGACATGGCATGTAGACGCTCGTGATCTGTTTCGCGATCTCTCACCGCAAACATATTTCCGTTGCAACCACAATGTTATTGCGATGTTTGATGAAATATCCGATCAGGAACTTGCTGCGCGTTTGCTCGATCCGAAACAGATGAGCCGCGCACAAAACGTGATCAATCAGTATAATCAATACATGTCTGAAAATAATACCTGGGCAAGTAAACACGCCGGGGAAATTATCCGGAGCGGACCCGTTGCTTATTTCAGCGCAGAATTTGGATTACACGAAAGCTTGCCCATCTACTCCGGTGGTCTCGGAATCCTTGCGGGTGATCACACAAAATCCGCCAGCGATCTCGGCGTACCGTTCATCGGTGTAAGTCTCTATTACCGGCAAGGATACTTCGAACAACGCATCGGTCCGGACGGGTGGCAACAGGAAGAGTTCCCGAACACCGACCCTAAAAAACTACCGCTCGAACTCGTTGCCAATAAAGCAGGGGATCCGATCGTTGCATCGGTGAAGATCGGACATAGCGACATATATTTTCACGCCTGGCGTATCAATCTCGGACGTGTGTCGCTGATTTTACTCGACACAAATCGTGAAGAAAACGAATTACACTACCGCGAGATGATTTCACAGGTATACGGAGGAGATATAACGACGCGTATTTCACAAGAAATAGTCCTCGGCATCGGCGGTGTGCGTATGCTGCGCGCTATGGGTATCACTCCATCGGTATATCATTTAAACGAAGGTCATTCCGCCTTTCTTACCCTCGAGCTGCTTAGAGAACTGGTTCGTGAGAAAGGAAAAACCACCGCCGAAGCTATACGCTGGGTGCGTCAACATACCGTGTTTACAACACATACCCCCGTCCCCGCCGGACACGACCGGTTCAGTGAAGATCTTATCCGCTTCACGCTCCAAAAGTTTTGCACCGAGTGCTGGGACGATGCATCCGATATTATGCCTCTCGGTCGGGTAGATGCAAATGATAAAGAAGAGCCGTTCTGTATGACGGTGCTTGCATTAAAAATGTCACGAGCAGCAAACGGCGTCAGTGAACTGCATGGCAGGGTCAGCCGCGAAATGTGGAAAGATCTTTATCCGAATAAATCGGTCGATAAGGTTCCCATCGGCTTTATCACAAACGGTGTCCATGTTCCCGGATGGACCTCCTCACGCGCATTTAGATTCTGGCACAATATCCTCGGCGAGGATTGGCCGGATCATCTCGACGATCCGGAATTCTGGCAGCGGATTGAAGACCCCGAATTCATATCGGACGAAGAATTATGGGCGCTGCGGTATGTCTTGCGCCGCGAGCTGATTGAATTTGTCCGCACCCGTCTGCGACAACAAAGTGCACGCTACGGCAACAACCCGGGAATAACATTCGATAGAATTTTATCAACCGATGCATTGACGATAGGATTTGCCCGCCGTTTTGCAGCGTATAAACGCGCGCCGCTTTTCTTTAGCGATCCGCAGCGTGCAAAAAGAATATTGCTGAATCCGGAACGCCCGGTTCAGATAATTTATGCGGGTAAATCACATCCGCGCGACGATCAGGGTAAAAAGTTTATCCAACAACTTGTCGGTTTTGCGCGCGAGCCGGAATTATTCGGAAAAGTTGTTTTTCTTGAGAATTACGATATCAATGCCGGACGTTTGCTCGTGTCCGGATCGGACGTCTGGTTGAATAATCCGCGACGACCGTTAGAAGCAAGCGGTACAAGCGGCCAGAAAACCGCTATCCACGGCGGACTCAATGTGAGCATTATGGACGGCTGGTGGCGTGAAGCATACGACGGCGGGAACGGATGGGCAATCGGCGATGACAGTCACCCCGACTCGATAGAAGAGCAGGATAAACAGGACGCTGAAAATCTCTATGATGTGCTCGAAAATCAGGTCATTCCGGAGTTCTACGATCGCGAAGGAAACGGGTTGCCGAGAAAGTGGTTCGATCGCGTACGGCATGCAATGGCTACATTAATTCCGCAGTATAACACCGACCGTATGGTTGAAGAATACGTGCGCAGATATTATATAAACAATAAATCATCCGCCAAATAAATCGGTTTCGACAGGAACTATACTACCTCTTCATTGAGTTTTTATTGTAGGGAGCAATTTATTTCATTACAAATATTGCTTGACATAACCGGGACGGGATTTACGTCCGAATCGATCGAGGAGATCGTACGTGCTGCGTATAACAAACGGGTCGATACGATTAAAAATAAAGGAACGGCAATAACGATTAAACAGGAGGATATGCCGAACAAGACACCAGTGGCTGCGATGTTCCGGTATTGAGAAGTCTCAAAATATCGCAGTGAAATAGTCCGTAGTGACGTTCCGGTGGAACGTCACTACTCCATAATCCTATAGATTATATCCTTGACAAGTCTGATTTTAAATAACATAACATAATTTTTTGGGACTTTCGTTTTCGCGGGAGCGCTGAAAGCCTAACTCTTCCAATCGCATGGTTGAAACTCTCATAATCATACTCGGTGCACTTTTAATACTTGCCGGCATTGCCGGCTCGTTTCTTCCGGTCCTGCCGGGTCCGCCATTAAGCTACCTCGGTCTGCTGACGCTGCAATTTACCGGGGATCCGCCGTTCACGGCAACTTTTCTTCTCACATGGGCATTGATCGTTATTGCCGTAGTGGCTATCGAGAATTTTATTCCTGCAATCGGAACGAAAAAATTCGGCGGCTCACGGCTTGGTATTCTGGGATGTTTTGCCGGACTTGTAGTCGGGATCATCTTCTTCCCACCTGTCGGGATTATTCTCGGTCCGCTGGCCGGCGCTTTCACCGGCGAGCTTATTGCCGGACAAAAATACGATAAAGCATTCCGGGCAGCCCTCGGTTCGTTTGCCGGTTTCCTCGTCGGGACACTTTTAAAATTTATTGTGTGTGTAATGATGGGGTATTATTTTGTTGTAAATTTGTAGGGAACAGTTGGAGGTTACATGGTAGCTGTTTTATTTCATTCAAGGACGAACGCAAATTGATGCGGATGCAACTTCGAAGTAAGTAATTATGATCTTTTCATACCTTCGCACAATATATAAACCGGATTTCTATCACGGTCATGGCAAACGAAAGAACTTCTTTGAAGGGTGGTTTTTCAAAGTAGTCGATCCGG
>PWYR01000088.1 GCA_003567775.1 Ignavibacteriales bacterium
ATTAACCAATAACTGATTTTTAGTAATGGTGGAGACAAAGATTATGAAGAGCATAATAAGTGTTCTGGTCGGATGCGTTATAACGATAACAGCACTCGGACAGGTGGAGCCCGATATTCAATCGCGGCTTGAAAAAATATATCAAGGCGATGTTGAAAGCGTCCGGGAAGAATTGCCGTCGTTGCTCAGTCGGTATCAGAATCATCCCGGAGTGTTATATTTACAGGGAATGCTCACCACCGACGGACCCGAGGCGGTAAAGATTTTTCAAAGTGTGGTAGATAATTTCCCCGACAGCGAATGGGCTGACGATGCATTGTATCGTGTCTATCAGTATTACTATTCGGTGGGACTATACCGGACAGCCGAGCAAAAACTAAATCAACTGAAACGTGATTATCCGCAATCGCGTTATGCATTCGGACAGCAACCGCGATTCGATTTACAGGATGAGGTTGCCGAGGAACAATTCGAGCCGCCTGTGGAAGCTGCTGCACCCGAGCCGGAAAGACAGGAGACACGGGAGCAACCGGCAGCACAATATCCGTTTGCATTACAGGTCGGTGCGTTCAGTACATACATGAATGCGATGAGGCAGCGCGATATGTTGAAGGATGTTGATCAGCCGGTTGAAATAACCACACGTATGCAGGGGGGGCAAACACTATACCTCGTGTGGGTCGGGACATTTCAAACTCGCGATCAAGCGGTAAATTACGGAGAGAGACTAAGGCAACAGTTTAACATTGAAACAATGGTAGTTAGCCGGTAAGGCCGGTGTGCAAATTATGCAACGTTATACTATTGAAGAAATATGTGAACGGTTCGGAATAGTCGCCGAATCTATGGAGATGCGTGAAGTACTGAGTGTCGTACAGCACGTTGCGCTGTCGGATATTACCGTTCTTATAACCGGAGAAAGCGGCGCCGGGAAGGAAATTATAGCGAAAACAATTCACGGTTTAAGTAACCGGGCGGAGAAACCGATGGTATCGGTCAATTGCGGCGCTATTCCTGAAGGGATTATCGAGAGCGAGTTATTCGGACACGAGAAAGGTGCGTTTACTTCTGCGGGCGAACAGCGTAAAGGATATTTCGAAATTGCCGATAAAGGCACAATATTTTTAGATGAGATAGGAGAATTACCGCAGCAAACGCAGGTAAAGTTTCTGCGCGTGCTTGAAAACGGTGAGTTTATGCGTGTCGGTTCAGGTACTCCGATGCGCGTCGATGTCCGGATAATTGCTGCAACCAATAAAGATATCGAGGAGATGGTCGGTGCGAAGCAATTCCGCGCGGATCTCTACTACCGGCTTCGTTCGGTCAATATTCGTATTCCCCCGCTCCGGGACCGGCGGGACGATATCGTTCCGCTTGTCAAAAAGTTTTCGGATGAATTTGTGCGTACATCGAAGATGAGTTTCGGCGGTTTTTCATCCAACGCAATCGATCGTTTGATCGAATACGATTGGCCCGGCAACATACGGGAGCTTCGCAATGTAGTGGAAAGTTTGATCGTTCTTGAACCCGGGCAGGAGATACATGCGGAGGAAGTACGCAGATTTCTTTCAAAAATGCATCGACCCGAAGTACATCGTCAATTTGATGATAATCACCATTTGCCTGTGCATCTTCATAAGTCGAGCGAGCAGGCGGAGCGTGAACTTATTTATCGCGCATTACTTGAAATGCGAAAAGACATTCTTGAGCTGAAGAATTTTTTAATGAATCGGGAGCCGCAACCGCAACGTGTACATTTGTTGCCCCCCTCGGTGCACAATAACAGCGGCAAAGACGTTCAGGACGATATGATCGAGGAACTGCCTTCTATAGACGAGATGGAGAAATCGTTGATCAACGAAGCATTACGTCGTACAGGTGGAAGAAGACGGGATGCGGCGAAAGCTTTACAAATTAGCGAACGAACATTGTACAGAAAAATCAAGGAGTACGGTCTATGAGTTGGTTGAAGGGATTGTGTATTGTATTACTGTTGCTGGGATTGTCCGGTTGTGCGGGTTGTCCGTATTCTTTTACCGGGGCATCCGTACCGCCGCATATTGACACCATTGCAATACCGATGTTCGACGATCGAAGCGGTTTTGGCGATCCCCAGCTTCGCGAAGTGCTGACCTCGGAGGTAACGCGGCGTTTCGAGAGCGACGGCAACCTTCGTATCGCCGAGAGAAATGCGGCTGACTCTATTCTTGAAGGCATCATAATGAGTGTCAGAGATGAAATATCGGTAGTTGAAGGGCGGGCAGACAGGGCTTCGGTTCGCCGGGTTACTATTTCTGTCCGGATTACATGGCAGGATGTAATCGAACGCGAGATCGTTTTCGAAAACACTGTCAGTAATTGGGGAGAATATGATGTCGGCGCCGGAGGACCCGCCCAACGACAGGAAGGAATTAACGAAGCGGTCAGAAAGCTATCGGAAGACATAGTGCTCGCGACAATTGCCCGCTGGTAATCTAAAATCTAAATGGTGCGCCGGAATAAATGGAATATTTCAACGACGAAATCGAACGGTTGGAAGATAAGCTGTTGGAGAATATTGAATCTCCCGTTTTTGCCCGATTAGCCGCTTTATATATCGAAAAAGGCGATTACCTCCATGCGGTTACGTTATGCGACCGCGGAACGGAGAAATACCCCGAATATGCCACGGGCTTTTTATTGCGCGCCTTAGCGCTTCAAAATCTTGAAAAATATAAAGAATCGATCCAGAATTTTCGTAAGGTTAGAGAGATATTACCGCGTTGTCAGGTTGTAAGCGACCGGATTAATGAGTTGGAACAAAAGCTGAAAGAGATGGAATCAAAGGTGCGGGACACCGCCGATGAAAAAACCGAAACGGATTCGATAGAAGAGTTGGCCGAGCGATTGAAAGATTATAAACCCGCTCGATCCGATAGCAGTCAAATGAGAAAGGAGGCGCCGGAAGAGAACAAGATTGTCGACCAGGTAAGCGGTGAACTTTTAATAGTTTCCGAAACGCTTGCAACGATATTTCTCAAGCAGAAACAGTTTGACCGGGCAATAGAGGCATACAGGCGACTCATTGAGCTTCATCCGGATAAAAAAGATCTATATCTTGCAAAGATTAAAGAAGCCGAAGATGCCAAAAAATATGAGGAGTGATTATTCCGCCTTTGTCTCCGGGGTGTGGAGAGAATTGGTTAATATTGTTAACTTGCGCTTCATATTTGCAGCTTTATTTTTATGTACCAAACCCTTTGCGGCATATTTATCCACAAGCGATGTTGTTTGCCTCAGGATAGGTTCCGCTTCTTCTTTGGTCTTCGCCGAGCGGACTTTCTTCACCATCGTTTTTAACTGTGACATCTGAGACTTATTCCGTTCCCTGCGTATTTGGTTTTGCCTATTCCGCTTAACTGCCGATTTATGTTGCGCCATATTGTTCCTTCGCTTAAATTTAATAATACCGTTGGTTTATTTAAACTAA
>PWYR01000047.1 GCA_003567775.1 Ignavibacteriales bacterium
CGTTACGATTGCAGCCGGATGAAGGTATCTCACTCCGTTTCGGTGCGAAGGTCCCCGGACAGGGAATGAAGATAAAACCCGTAACGATGAAGTTCGATTACGAGTCGACGTTTAACACAAAGCTTGCCGGAGCCTATGAAAGGTTAATCCTTGATGCGATGGTTGGAGATGCAGCTCTGTTTGCGCGTCACGATGGGGTAGAGGCAAGCTGGCGGATTTTAATGCCGGTGATTGAAGCATGGCAACATGAGAAAATCAAAGCATTGCCGACCTATGAGGCGGGTTCCTGGGGACCGAAGGAAGCGGAGGAAATGCTGCAACGTGATCTGTGCTGGTGGAGAGAGTGTCTGTAAATTGCAAATTGACATAGATAATTTAGCGATATGAAACCCGACATAAAAATATCACCCGATAAAAATAAACTCATACAGGAATCTGCGGCATACATCACCGGTCTCATACAGGATTCATTGAAAGTAAAAGACAAGTGTACATTTGTCCTTGCCGGCGGATCAACTCCAAAGGATTTGTACGAGACACTTGCATCAGAAAAATACCGGGCGGTGATAGATTGGAGTAAGGTCCATGTATTCTGGGGCGATGAGCGGTGTGTGCCGTCCGATCATCTCGACAGTAATTATCGCATGGCGAAAGAAGCATTGATTGATCATATCGATATTTCACCGGAAAATGTGATTAGAATTCCCGCAGAAAAAGAACCCGCTGAAGCCGCACGCGAATATGAAGAAACGATAAAAAGGTTTTTCGGTGGTACGTCACAATTTCCTGTGTTTGACATAATACTTCTCGGCATCGGGGAGGACGGACATACAGCATCGTTGTTTCCGGGAACGGACGCGCTTGAGGAGAAAAAGCGGTGGGTGACCGAGGTGTATGTGCCGAAATTAGATACATATCGTGTAACTTTGACATTTCCTGTTATAAATAATGGGATGAATGTTATTTTTCTCGTTGCGGGATTGTCGAAAGCGGAGATTGTGCGAAATATACTGAATAAAGAAGGTTTAAATTATCCAGCGGCGTATGTAGAGCCGGTAAATGGTAAACTTGTATACTTAATTGACGAGGCAGTTGGCGCAGGAATTAAGAAATTGTAACCCGCATTTTTAAAGCCCGCTTCGCGGTCTTACGCGGCTCTGGAGAGCCGCTTGTACATACTACTCTGCCCCCTCTTGTCACCTTCCTGACAGATTACCATATCCAGGTTTCTTATTCTTTAAATGAAAATTAAATCATAACAAAAGGAGTGTTATTATGAAATTAATTGGAATACTACTCGTTTTACTAATGAGTTTACCTGTATCCGCACAGCGGAACATAGACCGTGTCGGCCAACAATGGAACACAGACAAAGAAAACCGTATCGTCGATCTTGATGAGATCGTTGCACTGCTTCCCCGCGACAGAATACCCCCGATCGATGATCCCGTTTATTGGGAAATCGATAGGGCGAAGAATACGTTTTTTGAGCACGAACCTGTTATGGTCGTGGATATTGAGGGCGATGCACGGGCATATCCCCTGAGCATCTTAATGTGGCACGAGATCGTCAATGATGAAATCGGAGGAAAACCGATCTCGGTCACCTATTGTCCGCTCTGTAATGCAGCAATTGTTTTCGATAGACGTCTCGCGCATGGTGGTGAAGAATTATTGCTCGATTTCGGAACATCGGGTATGTTGCGGAAGAGCGACCTTGTGATGTGGGACCGGCAAACGGAAACATGGTGGCAGCAACTTACGGGCGAAGGAATTGTCGGAAAACTCGCCGGTGCTGAATTAACGATGGTCCCCTCGCTGCTCATATCCTTTGAGGAGTTTACCGGGTCTTATCCGGACGGAAAAGTTCTGTCTACCGAAACCGGCGCCCAGCGTGATTACGGCGGCAACCCGTACGAGCGATACGACGATCTTGGAGTCGAGCAGCCGCGCTTATTTGATGGCGAGGTCGATGACCGTTTGCCGGCAATGGAGCGTGTCATAAATATTACGGTAAACAAGGATCACCGGATTTATCCGCTTTCGGTCATTCAGGAAGAAGGTGTTATCCATGATGAACCATTCGGGAAACCAATTGTGGTTTTTCATCAGGCAGGCGCCGTATCGGTCCTGGATACACCCGATATTACCGAGGGACGGGATGTCGGAGCGGTCAGCGTGTTCGAACCTATTGTGAATGATAAGCGGCTTACTTTTCAAATTTATTGCCGTTGTATCTCCCAATCCTGATCAAGAAGAGACCGTGCAGCGGTTAATAACACTTGCGAGTCAAGCCGGATACGGTAATCCGGATGTACAAACGAAAACTTAATTTCAGCATCCGTATCGACTATAAACACTGCGGGCACCGGAAGCAAATGATGATCACGTCCCGAGTATTCCTCGATATCCATCTCATGATCGCGCAACCATTCAACTTGTTCTGTCTCTTCCTGAAATACGATCCCCAGTGCTTGCCCGAGTGCAAGATCACTGTCGGAAAGCAGTGTGTATTGCATATCGAGTGTTTCTAAACTCTCTGTGAGTTTCTCGGGCGTGTCGGGACTTACCGCATATATATTGTAGCCCATCTCAATCAACTTGTCCTCGATGGTACGGAGTTCTTGCAAATGCATATTACAATACGGGCACCAGCCGCCTCTGTAAAATATAACTATCGCGGGTTCGTTGCGGACTGATTCTGTGATCGAATATGACTCGCCATCGACGGTTGTAACATTCATGTTCGGAAATTCTGTCCCCGGTGTTGCAGGGCAAACCTCCTGGGGTGAGCGTGGAATATTCTTACCGTTGCCGGCATTAATGTCCGTTGCGTGGAGGAGCATGAGCGCAAGTACAAAACTGATGATGGGTGATATCCTGTACATAAGAAAATCATCCTTTCAATTAAAGTTGTAGATAGATATATAATTCTAACAACAATAAGAGTATATAATTCCCTGTATACCGGTTGTCAGGTTCCTGACAGTATTACAGCACATTTATGATTATACTAAATACCATAAATCAAATACTGATCAATTAACCATTCATAAAGGAGAAGGTACGATGAAATACGTGATGTCGTTCATAATGATTCTACTCATTTCGTTTCCGGCGATGACCGCCGATACTCCGGAGGAGACAGAACTGATCGCACTTCGGATGTATGCCGACTGGTGCGGAAAATGTAAAACACTCGATCCCAAAGTTGACGAAGTGAAGGAAGAATTTAGAGGCAAAGGCGTGCTCTTTGCCGTATTCGATCAAACCGATGAGTTTGCACAAGAGCAATCGGTTCTCCATGCGGGGTTGCTCGGACTTGAGCACGTACAGAAAGAATTCGGCGGGATGACCGGTTTGTTACTTCTGATTGATCCGGAGACCAAAGAGATCACGGAACGGATCACTCATACGGTCAGCGCCGATGAAATTCGCAATATAATAAAAACTAAACTAAACTAAA
>PWYR01000125.1 GCA_003567775.1 Ignavibacteriales bacterium
CATAATATGGAAAGATAAAATAAGTACTCAATATACAAATATTTAAAAATCAATTCAAATTAAATTTTTCGGCAATTCTGTAAAAAATGCATTGCTACTTGACATTGATATAATTGCACCGTATATTTATATGGCGTATAAAAGTTCAGAGAGATTTCTATGGCAAAAGAAAACCGTTTAACATCAGCGCAAAAGCGCGTTTACGATTGGATAATTGATTATATCGACCGGATGAATATGTCGCCGACCCTTGCAGAAATTGCAGCAGGGTTGGGGTACCGACATGTATCAAGTATGATTGTACATGTCCACGCGCTCGCAAAAAAAGGTTTTATCAAACGCCACCCGAATATCGCCCGAGGAATTGAACTCATCAGGCGTAAAGCAGGTGCAATCCCGATTTATGGTTTCGTGCCGGCCGGAGTTCCTTTTCTGTCGGATGAAAACATAGTAGATAATTTTGAACTTCGCCGGTATATTTCGGCGCCAACGAATGTTTTTGGTCTTTATGTCAGAGGCGACAGTATGCGTGATGCCGCCCTCTACGAAGGAGATCTCTTATTTATTGATCCCACAAAAGAGCCGCAAAATGGTGAAATCGTCGTTGCGATGGTAAACGGTGATCCTACGGTTAAACGATATTATCGGGAGAACGGGACAATAACCTTAAAGCCGGAAAATAGAAAATACTCATCTATTGTTGTTAATGCGCAATCGGAACAATTTCGGTTTATAGGTACAGTGATCGGGCTTATTCGCCGCATCGATAAACGCCGCATAGACCGGATCCTCGCCGTGTAATTATAATCATACAGTTTCAGCAAAATATTTCATTTCTTAACTTTTCCCCGTTTTCTTGAATTTCATACTATTTCATTGTACATTGATAATTGTAGAAATAGATCGATTAATAATAATTGTGTATGACCCACACGAGTGGTTTATCTAACTGTACGTCTGTATGAATCAATCAAAATTGACAGCTGATGAACGTGTACGCCGTATAAGTGAATTGTTAAAGGCAGCAGACCGGTATGTACTGTCAGGAGATTTTTATAAAGCGACGGAACGGGTGAATCTGATATTTGAAATCGATCCCAATAATATATATGCAAAGGCATACCTTAAACGTATAGAGGTTTTTAAGCACAAAAAAGATAAGCAAGCAGAAAAACAAAGGACTCAAGATGAAACACCGCCGGCGCCCGGTGAAGAACAACCCGATTCGAAGCAATGGAAAAAAGAAAAATTAACGGAAAGTATGGAGGCGGCACAGAGATTAAGTCGCGCCCAGGAAAGAAAGATAGTAGAAGACGTTGTTTCCAAGCAGGCGGATTTTATCACAAAGGGAAAGGATGAAAAACAACGAGTGCTCCAGCAGAGGGAGCACGTTCAAGAAAAACATCCTGAAACTTTAAAGAGAGAAGAAAACGAAAGCAAGTATCGTGAAGCACTCGAAAGGTTATGGAAATCAGGTTCCTTCTCTGAAAACGACCGGAAGGAAATTGAAAAACTCAGGGAGTCGCTCGGTATATCCGGTGAGCGCCATACAGAAATAGAACGATCGGTTAAGCTTACCGCGTATGTTGATGCGGTAAAAAATGCATGGAGAGATGGATTGATCAATCCCGCGAGTGCGAAAGTACTTGAAGATTTGCGCGACAAATACAGTGTCAGTATCGACGAACATCTTATGATAGAATCGCGTATTATGTACGAGCTGCACGGTATGCGTGTTAAGGGAGTAGTTATGGTGATAGATGATGATCCGGAACTCTCAAAAGTTATTAAATCAATATTACGTGAGGAGGGCTATGCGCCTTTCTCTGCGCACAGACCTGAACACGGTTTGAAAATACTTGAACAAACGATACCCGATCTCATATTACTTGATATCACATTTCCCAAACCCTCTATAAGCGGTTTTACCATGTATGAACAAATCCGAAAACGACCGAATCTCCGGTTTGTACCGGTTGTATTTATGAGCGGATTGGATGAAGAGCATATCGTCCAGCTTGGAAAAAAGATGGGCGCGGATGATTATATCGTCAAACCAATTTCTGAAGATCTGCTTGTATCGACGGTAGAAGGGAAGATTAAGCGATATAAAGAAATGCGAAAGCCCCTTGAGCAGACGGACTAAGATTCTAACGAAGCGGTAAAGGGTCAAGCATCTATGAATAACGAGACAACTATAAAATGAAACGGAAAACATTATGTCAGTTATATTTAGCAGACAATGCGAATACGCCCTGCAAGCAGTTTTATATATCACTGCAAAAGGGAGTAATGGATACACCGATATAAAGGAAATTTCCAATAAATTGGAAATACCGCATCACTTTCTCGCAAAGATTTTACAAAACCTTTCGAAGAGAGGATTGTTAAGATCGCAAAAAGGACCGAGCGGTGGATTTGCACTTGGCAGCGACCCCGACGACATAACGCTATATCAGATAGTTGAAGCAATTGACGGCGACGGATTTTTAACGCAGTGCGTACTCGGTTTACCGATATGCGGCGGCAATAATCCATGCCCGGTTCATGAACGGTGGGGGGAACTACGCGATGATATCTATAAAATGCTCGCAGAAAAAACCGTCGGAAAGATGGTAGAAGAGTTACATTCAAAACCGGGAATCGGCGAAAAGATGCACATTGTTTGATACTGATATCGATGCGGTGTAGTGCGGTCTTTGAAATATCGACGAAATTACCTATCTTTTAATCCGGTATATTTGATCAGGATAATACACAGGAACATGTATGGCTACTAAACCACCACCGGAGGTAAAACAATATCCGGAAGATTCTATTGAAGCAAAAGCGTATAAAAGCGTAGAAGAAATTCCGACGCGAGAACCGAATGACAGAAACCGTCTTGGTTTTCACGTGTGGCGCTGGTTGACCGAAAAAAACAATACAACGCTTGATGAACAGATTAAAGTATCGGGAGCGCGGTTGCTCATAAGCGAAGAAGAAGCGAAGCAACAAATCCTGACAAAGTTGAAAGAGTTGAATGTCACGCTGCCGCAATCGTGACCGCTTAACGGGATGAAGGGTGGAAATTGTATGCAGGACATACAGGTCCATAGCTGGCTGCAACGAATATCGAATCTTGAATCATTGCTCGATGCCACAGATACCGGTATCATGATTATTGATATGGAACGGTGTGTGCGCTTTATAAACGAACGCGCACAACGGCTGCTTGGTTACGAGATTGGTGAAGTATATGGAAACCGGTGTAACCTTATTGCACGAACATCGGATTGTGAAAATAACTGTCCGCTGACCCGTACGCTCCAGACGGGCGCCGAAGTTCGGAACAGGGAGATGGTCTACACCAGTAAAGATAATAGACATTTTCAGGCGCAGACAAGCATTGTTACCTTACGGAATGATGACGGGGAGATCATTGCAGGCGCGGAGTTATTCAGGGACATCACCGAGATCAAACGGCTTGAGGAACAGATCCGCGGACGTTATTCATTCGCGAGTATTATCGGTAAATCTCATAATATGCAGGAGATTTATAGTCTCATTGAAGAAGTCGCTCCGACTGACGCCAGTGTGCTAATACAGGGAGAATCCGGTACGGGAAAAGAACTTATCGCCGCTGCTATCCACGCATACAGTCCGCGAAAAGATAGGGAGTTTGTCAAAGTCAACTCCAGTGCATTTCCGGAGGGGCTGCTTGAAAGCGAATTATTCGGACATGCAAAAGGAGCGTTCACGGGTGCATACCAGGATAAAAAGGGAAAATTTGAGATAGCCGATGAAGGAACATTATTTCTGGATGAGATCGGCGAGATGAGTCCGTTGCTGCAAGTTAAGCTCTTGCGTGTTTTACAGGATGGTGAATTCCAGCGCGTCGGTGAGAATAAATCGCGTAAAGTAAATGTGCGGCTGATTACTGCAACCAATAAAGATTTGAAAAAAGCTCTCGCTGCAAAAGAATTCCGTGAGGATCTCTATTATCGACTGAACGTTGTACCGATTTTTGTTCCCCCGCTTCGCAACCGAAAAACAGATATACCATTACTGGTGAATCATTTCATAAAAAAATTCAACAGGATGACCAAGGATAAATTCATCGAGAAAATGTCCCCGCAGGCGCTCGATATTCTTATGAAATATAATTTTCCCGGGAACGTCCGTGAATTGGAAAATATTGTCGAGTATGCATATATCAGGTGTAACGGACCGATTCTTGAACCAGCCCACTTACCCACCGAGCTTCTGGAAGGTGATGCGACGAGTGACGAAATAGACGTGATTGACCGGATTGTTGGCTCTCAAAAACCGATGGAAAATATGGAACGGATAATCATAGAACGTATATTAGGTGAAGAGGATTGGATTTATCAGAAAGCTGCACAACGGCTTGGAATGAGCCGGACAACACTCTGGCGGAAAATGAAAGAACTTAAGATTAAACCACCTCCAGGATTAAAATAATCATCGCTTGTTTCATATATGAACATACGTTTCATTTACGCGACACTATAAATGAGCGTTATGATCGTTATTACTGGGCTGCGCTTTCCTTGCGTTTCAATATGGAACATAAGCTGTCTCGTGTTTTTTGCATAATCAATAAAATCAAATACTTGTGAATATCGGCACATGGATTGCAGTAAATTTTAGTAACAATAAAATGTTTTGTAATAATAAAATTTTATGGAATATCAGGAAAAAATTATAGATTCAAGACTATTTCGTGATGTAATGGGCAGATTTGCAACCGGCGTAACGATTGTCACTGTTCATGAAACCGGCACACCGCATGGTATGACGGTAAATTCATTTACATCAGTTTCGCTCGATCCGATGCTCGCGATGGTATGCCTTGACAAAGGAGCGACTACAACCGAGATGTTGACCAGAACCGGAAGATTCACGGTGAATATGCTCAGTGTCGATCAGGAGCATCTTGCCCGACGGTTTGCCGAAAGTGGAAATGAGCGCGATCGTTTTAACGGTGTGGAATATACGGTATCGGAAGAGGGGACTCCGATACTGGATGATGTGTTGGGTTATGTAACCTGTACTGTCAAAGATATCGTCGAGGGCGGCGATCACTGGATCTTTATAGGAGAGGTCGTCGACCTCGGATATGCAGAGAACGATCAACGACCACTATTGTATTACCGGGGGAATTATAATTCATTAGCAGATGAAGCACAAAGTCGCCAGAAAGGGTGAGTATATGTTGTTACCGGCTACAGCACAACAAAAATCGTTTGTTGAAGAGATGCTTCCTCACATGGATTCGTTGTATAATTACGCTCTCTGGTTAACGAACGAACACAACGCAGCGAACGATCTGATTCAGGATACGTACCTGAAAGCGTACCGGTTTTTCGATAAGTACGAAAAAGGGACCAACGCGCGCGCCTGGCTGTTTCGCATTATGAAAAACTCATATATTAACGACTATCGCAAGAAGACGCGCGAACCGGATAACCTGGAATTCGATGAGAGTGAGTTTTCGTATATAAACACAATGCATTCGAGCCGGGATACAACCGATATTCGGGAGCTGTTATATCGCAACCTACTCGATGACGATATTAGCGGTGCGCTTGCCGATTTGCCGGAAAATTTCCGAACCGCGATTGTTCTTCGCGATATTGAAGGTTTAACGTACGAAGAGCTTGCCGAGTTTTTTGATATTCCGATCGGCACCGTGCGTTCACGACTCCACCGTGCCCGAAAAGCGCTCGGCGAAAAACTTGTCGGCTATGCGCGCGAACGCGGCTACGACGTAGAAGAATTCATTGAATCGTTGGATTAGATATGACATCCACCGCCATTGCACCGTATAGAATTCATCACGTTGCAATAAACGTGACAGACTTGCAGCGCTCAATTGACTTTTACGAGCGGATAATAGGCCTTTCCGTTACCGATAAAGCCGATCATTCGGCAAAGCTCTCCATCGGCGGCGCCGAACTTACGCTGTTTCAGTTGCCGTCGGATATCGAGTTGGTCGGCAAACCAGACGCCGATCATGTCAGAGGGCTTAATCATGTTGCTTTTGAGATACCTTCCTCTGCTTTTGATATATATCATCAACGGCTGGTCGATCAAGATATAAAAATTACCTTCGGCCCCGTAAAACGCCGGCACGGTTATGCATTATATTTCCTCGACCCCGACGGCAACAAAATCGAATTGTTCTACAGCAACTCCTCCTCCCGAAACGAATAGTATTTAAGAGTAAAACGATGAACGACATTAAAAACAAAGTAGTAGTAATCACCGGCGCGTCGAAGGGACTCGGCGCGACGCTTGCCCGCGGGTTTGCCCGTTCCGGTGCGAAAGTAGCATTGTGCGCTCGCGGCAAAGGTGAACTTGAAAAAATCGAACAGGAAATAATAAACGAAGACGGAACCGTATTCACATTGCCGATTGATGTAAAAATCCCGGATCACGTCGATAATTTTGCATCGGCAACGATTGACAAATACGGCAGAGTAGATGCGGTTATAAACAATGCATCGATCCTCGGTCAGCGCGTACCCGTGTCGGATTACCAATATTCGACCTGGAATAATGTTATAGATGTTAACATAAACGGTATATTCTTAATGACGAAAGCGTTTCTTCCGGCATTGATGAAACAGCGCAGCGGTTCGATCATAAACCTCAGTTCGGGGGTTGGCAATAAGGGTAAACCACGCTGGGGTGCGTATTGTGTCTCGAAATTCGGCGTCGAGGGTTTTTCTTATATGCTTGCCGAGGAGATGCGTGAGTATACGGTACGGGTTAACATCGTGAATCCCGGAGGTCTTGCCACCGACATGCGTCGTGCTGCATATCCGGAGGAGGATCAATCCAGGCTTAAAAAGCCGGAAGACATACTGGAAGTTTTTCTATATCTTGTATCGGATGCCTCGAAGGATATGACCGGTGAGCGAATAAACGCTCAGGAATTCACGGTTCCGCAAGTATCATGATTTGTTCAGTTTGATTCTAAATGTTGTACCTTCACCGATTCTGGATTCCTGGATAAAGAGTTTACCGTGGTGATAGTCCTCGATAATTCGCTTTGCTAAACTTAAACCAAGTCCCCAGCCGCGTTTCTTTGTGCTGAAACCGGGGCGAAAAATATCCTTGCGAGATCGTTTGTCAATTCCTTTACCTGTATCCTTAACGTCAATGGTAATGGAGGAACGCGATTGATTCATAGTGATATCTATACGTCCTACGTTATTTTCTATTGCGTCAAGTGCATTCTTAATAAGGTTTTCGATTACCCATTCAAATAGTTCGGCATTAATTTTTGCCTGTAAATCTGCGGAGGTATGGAACGAAATCGTTACCTGTTTTCGCATCTGCGGCAAGCGCCGTTCGATATAAGTTATGACCCGCTGAATGGCGGCATTAAGAGATGCAGCTTGCAGCTCCGGTCGGGAGCCGATTTTTGAAAACCGTGCGGCAATCTTTCGCAAACGATCTACATCTTTGTCAAGTTCCTGTAATGTTTCACCGATTTTCGGGTTCTGCTGCCCGTGTTCGCGTAGAAGCTCAATCCATCCCATGATACTCGACAACGGTGTACCAATCTGATGCGCCGTCTCTTTAGCCATACCTATCCATATATTCGACTGTTCGCTTCTCTTAATATAGCTAAAGCCGGTATATGCAATGAAAATGAATAATCCTGCAAGCGCTACCTCGACTATCGGCAACCAGCGCAATTGTCTTATGATCTCCGATTCGCCGTAATGGAGATGATTGAGGATAATAATCTCTCCGTTCTCTTCATAGGTAACCCGAATCGGGTCCCGCCGTTGGTCCATGTCGTGGATCAGTTTTTTCAGATAGTCTCTTTGCTTCTCTTCGCTTTCACCTGGATCGAGCCGGATATTTTTTACATATTGGGAATATGGCTGAATAGGTTCACGATCAGAGTCGCTCAGGATTATCGGAAAATCGATCGCTTTAATGATTTCATCGAAAATAAAAGAGAAATCGCCCTCGCCTGTTTCACCCGTTGCGATATACTCAAGCGAACGGGCGTAGAGATCAGCTACTTCCCGTTCCCTTGTTTGCAATTGATCAACAATCGATTGGGTATAAATAAGCAAACCGCCGACGAGTAAAATAGCGACTATAATCAACGCAATTTTAAAGTTTGCCGATCGCGGCGATGTATTCGTTTTGGGCATAAAAATCACACATCCTTAAAAACGGTTTGATCTCTTCGCGCACCGACCGAGATAATTCTCGCCGGAATACCGGTCAATTCCTCAAGCCGTGTGATATATTGTATTGCGCGCTCCGGTAAATCGCTATATTGTGTAATCTCAGTCAGTGTTTGTTTCCAACCCGGAAGCGTTTCATACATTGGTTCGAGTTTGTCCAGTCGTTTTTCATCGGTCGGAAATGTTTTCAGGATCTTTCCGTTTAATCGATAGCCGGTGCACACCGGTATTTCTGACAAATCGCTTAATACATCGAGTTTTGTTATAGCCATTTCCTGTATTCCATTTACACGCGCGGAATACCTCACAAGCATTGCGTCGAACCATCCGCAGCGTCTCGGGCGTCCGGTCGTGGCGCCGAATTCATTACCCCACCGACGAAGCAAATCGCTCTCCTCACCGAATAGTTCAGTGGGGAAGGGACCATTCCCGACGCGTGTGGTATATGCTTTCACAATCCCGGTAATTTTCGTTATCGCAGTCGGGGGGATCCCCAAGCCGGTGCAGGCGCCGCCGCTTGTAGGATTAGACGATGTAACATACGGATACGTGCCGTGGTCGATATCGAGCAATGCGCCCTGCGCTCCCTCGGCTAACATGGTTTTATTTTCTTTGAGGGCATTGTTAAGATAGAATGATGTATCGGTTACGAACTCGTCAATCAGTTTATCGAATTCCTGATATTGTTCTATGATATCATCTACCTGTAGTTCTTCCTCGCCGTAAATCTGTTTTAAAACTTTATTTTTTTCCTCAAGGTTTGTTTTAATCTTTTTACAGAGGACCTCGCGGTCGAGGAGATCGACGATCCGAATGCCGGTTCTGGAGAATTTATCTATATATGCCGGTCCGATGCCGCGCCCCGTTGTTCCGATTCTGGAATTCTGCTCCTCACGCAATCGATCAAGTAATTTATGATACGGCATGATCAGATGTGCGTTATGGCTGATCAGCAATCGTTTTTTTATATCCAGTCCGAACGAGCGCAGCATTTCAATTTCCTCAAGCAGCGCCGCGGGGTCAACGACGACGCCGTTGCCGATAACACATATAACATTTTCATTGAATATACCCGAGGGGATCAGATGGAGAATATATTCCTGTTGACCGATAACAACCGTATGGCCTGCATTTGCGCCGCCTTGATACCGCGCGACAATATCGACATTTTCACTCAAGTGGTCCACGATTTTTCCCTTCCCTTCATCTCCCCATTGTGATCCCACAATAACGTGTACTGGCATGTTCGATTCCTTTTTGAAGAAAGTATAAACGTAAAAAAACTCCGGCAGGATATGTAATCGATCCGCTACCGGAGTTTTACGGAGAAAACGTAGAGCATTATGCTCTTATGAAAAACTATTTTTAGCTTTCTCAACAGAAGTATAATTTGGGAACACCGATTTCAGTTTCGCGACTGTAAGCAGTGTATCGACTTTAGCCGATGCGTTGGCAATCTTTAAATCGCCCCCTAAATTTCGCATTGCAGTCAAGCCGCCGATCAACATACCGAGACCCGAGCTATTAATCACTTGCACTCCGGACAGATCGAGTATAATCTGTTTGATTCCTCTATCGCCAAGCTCGTGGAGTTTTTCGTTCAGTTGTAATGCATCCGGGCCGCCCATAATACTGCCCTGTAATTCGATTACCGCAGTTCCGTCTTGTTCGCTGATTGATAATTCCACAGGTTATTCCTTTTGATCTAATTCAGGATACTTTTGCAGCTTTTGCTTTAGCTTGTGCGCGGTTTACCCACTCAATCACCAGGGCGCTTGCGATATATATCGAGGAATAGGTACCGATCATAACTCCAATAATCAATGTAAACGCAAAGCCGCGCGTCACTTCACCGCCAAAAACGAATAAAATTATAAGCACGATAAGCACCGTACCGGATGTAATGATCGTCCGGCTCAGCGTATCGTTAATGCTTTTGTTGATTACATCATAGAGACTCCAGCTCCGGTATAGTTTCAAATTTTCACGGATACGGTCGAATACCACCACTGTATCGTTGACCGAAAGACCGATGATCGTGAGAAACGCCGCTATGATGTGCTGTGATATTTCGAGGTTCAGATACGGCGATGCACCGTGTAAAAGCGAAAGTAATCCGACCGCGACGAGCACGTCGTGGAATATTGCAGCGACTGCACCCATACCGTACACGAACTTAAACCGCATGGCGATATAACCGAGGATTGCCAGTAATGCAACAATAATAGCCGTGGTTGCATCGCGCCGTAATTCCGCACCGATAGTCGGACCGATTGAATCTTCACGAAGTACGATAGTCTCGTTGTCCGGGAACCGTTCTGCGAGAACGCTCAGTATTATATCCCTCACGCGTTCATCTTCGCGATCCATTTCAATTGTCCGGATGAGGATATCTTGCGGTGCGCCGAATGTCCGGATCACCGCCTGATCAAACCCCGCATCCGTCATCGCTGACCGAATGTCTCCTACCGGTACGGCTTCCTCGAATTCAACAACCAATTCGGTTCCCCCGACGAAATCAATCCCGAATTCGAGGCCCTTTAAAACGATCGATCCCATACCCACCATTATGATAATCAGCGAGACAACAAAGAAGGTTCGCCTCAATCCCATAAAATCAATTTTGGTTTGCCCTAATATTCGCATCGAAAAAATCTCTCCTTAAAAAATAAATTCTTATCCGAAGCTTACTTTTGCTCCTTTACGTTCGGTGAGTGAATCGAAGACGACCCGTGTAATTACTATTGCGCTGAATAAGCTGGCAACGATGCCGATCATTAACGTCAGGGCAAAACCCTGAATGGGTCCCGTGCCGAAGTTATATAGAATTACACCCACCATAAATGTCGTGATATTCGCATCAAAGATTGCGCTAAATGCTTTCGAGTAGCCGGAGTCGATTGCCGCGCGAAGCGTCTTCCCGGTAACTTGTTCTTCTCTGATTCGCTCGAATATCAGCACGTTCGCATCGACCGCCATACCGATAGTGAGTATGATGCCCGCGATGCCGGGCAACGTGAGTGTTGCCTGGAAGCCGGCAAGCACGCCGAGTATAAATAAAATATTAAAGAGTAAAGCAAGGTCGGCGATCGAACCGGCTGTGCTGTAATATACAATCATAAACATTATTGTCAGACCGAGTGCAAGGATCATAGAATATAATCCGCGACGCACGGAGTCCTCACCGAGCGACGGTCCGACTGTTCTTTGTTCCACAATCGCAACGGGCGCCGGAAGCGCACCCGCTTTGAGAATGATCTCAAGCAGCCGTGCTTCTTCAATATTCGCCATACCTTCGATCTGTGAACGTCCGCCGGTAATACGCGACCGAACAACAGGTGCTGAGAATACCGCCTCGTCGAGTACGATTGCAATTTGCCGCCCGATGTTTGCACCGGTGATGCGCGCCCACTCACGCGATCCCTCACTATTCATAGACATGGTAACGATCGGCTGGTTATACTGCGGATCGATTGTCGCTTGTGCATCAGTTATTACGCCGCCGGTGAGTTCGGGAGTTTCATACACACTGTATAGAACATAATACTCGGTGCCCTCGGAAATGAAATGATGATTTGCCGAAAAGACAAACTGAAAATTCGAAGGCATAAGTTCTCTGACTTCAGGCCGGTTGACTATCTCCCTCACACGTTCGCGATGATGCTCGGCAACATAAGACATGCCGCTTCCTTCCTGATCGGGACGCACATAATAGAGAAAAGGATGTTGTTGACGAAGATCTTCTTCCGTAAGTTCCGGATCGAATTCCGGTGTGTCGAGTGTATCGGGATCAATATCATCAACTGTTTCCGGATCCTGACGTTCCTGAGCAAGATACGAATCAATTCGTTCTATGACGTTTAATACAATATCGGGTTCTCGCAGGAGTTTAAATTCGAGCATTGCCGTACCCTGCAGGAGCTGGCGTACTTCCTCTTCATTGGTTACGCCGGGCAGCTCGACAATAATTCGTCGCGCGCCCATACGCTGAATTCCCGGTTCGGCAACACCGTACTGGTCGACGCGATTACGAACAATCTGGATAGCACGATCGATGGCGCCGTCGGCGTCGCGCCGTAAATTCCTCAGGATCTGTTCGTCGGTATCACGAATGCTGCCGTAATAGCGGCTCAGCCGGATGCCTGCATCTTGAAACCTCCGCGCGAAAACATCGAGCGCCGCTTCATCGGTGCCGGCAACCTCCGTACGCGCCGCGGCGAGCAATTGTTCGAACTGATCGTCTTTATTTTCCGCAAGCTCTTCCAGAAGCCGCAATATATCAACTTCGAGAACAACACGCATACCGCCTTGTAAGTCAAGTCCCAACTTCATTCGCTGAAGCCGCGCCGACCGAATTTTATCTTCGTGTTCTTCAAAAAAAGCTACACTATCGGCGCCGGTTAGCTCATTAAGCGTTGTGGTATACTGATAGTCCTGATACGTAGGATACAAAAAATACAACGACAACCCGATTGCGGCAAGAATTATTATAATTTTGGTGCGGTTTTTCTTCACAAAAAAGTTACCTCCCTCTAAACACAATAACAGAGAATTAAAATTCGGTAATTAATTAGTGTACACAAGTTTACAATTTCAAGAATTAAAAATATAATTGAAAAAGCGTCAAAAGTCAATAAAAAAATTGCTTTTTACCGGCATCTAAATTATATTAAATATTTGTGTCGATCTGCACAATGCAGAAGCATTTAATAACCACCGCGAACGCGAAGGAGTGAGAGAGTTATGCCTTTAATGACCAAAATGCGCGATAACATGCCCGCTATCCTGATCGGGCTTGTAGTCGCCTTTGTTGTAATGATAATTTTTGAATGGGGGATGGATTTCGGAGGTATGCGCGGAGCACAGCAGAATGTCCTCGGGAAGGTAAATGATCGTGAAATATCCCATCAGGAATTTTCCGATATTCTCAGAAATGTGACCGAAATGCAGCGACAGCAATTCGGGGGAGAGATTGATGAACAATTTATGGGATTTATCCGGGAACAAGTATGGGATAACCTCGTAAACGAATTGCTTCTTGAAGAGGAAATCCGCAGGAGGGGAATCCGGGTAACCGACGATGAGATCGTCAATTGGGTCTATGGTGTTAATCCTCCGGAATTCTTGAGGCAACAGTTTTCCGATGAAGAGGGTAATTTTGATCGAGCTGCCTACGATATGGCGCTCAGCGATCCCCGGAACCGCGAACAGGTGATGCAACTTGAGCAAATGCTCCGGCAACAGCGGAAACAGGAAAAACTGCAAAGTCTGCTTATGTCGTCTATCCGGGTTACCGAAGGAGAGATTCGACAACATTTCAAAGAGCAAAATGTACGAATGGATGTGCAATATGTTGCGCTTGACCCGAATCGAATCGTTCCATCGGAGGAGATTACCGTAACGGATGAAGAGATACAGCGATATTATAACGCCAATCCTCACAAGTTTAAAAGTCCGCCGCAGCGAAATCTTGCATATATTACATTCCCGTTTGTCCCGTCGGCGGGAGATACAAACGATGCTATAAGGGAAATTGAGTACTTTCAACAACGGCTCGAAGACGGAGACGATTTTCTCGAGTTGGTAGAGAATTACTCCCATACTCCGTTTGCGGATGCTTTCTTTAAACCGGGGGAGTTGTCGCCTGAAAAAGAGAGGGTTGTGTTTGGTAGTGAAACCGGCGATGTTGTCGGACCGGTCATTGATGACGACGGCGCACATTTGATCAAGATTATCGATACAAGAACCGGACGTGAAGAGTTTGTTCGCGCACAACACATTTTGCTGCGCTTCGATGAAGATAAAGACAGTGCGGATGTGCGGCAAGAAGCGGACGAGCTGCTTGCCCGGTTACAGGACGACGCTGACTTCGCTGAGTTAGCGCGTGAATATTCGGCAGATCCCGGGTCGGGACAACGCGGCGGCGACCTCGGATGGTTCGGTAGAGGACGAATGGTTCCTCCATTCGAACAAGCGGCGTTCGGCGCGCAGATTGGTGAGATTGTCGGTCCCGTTGAGTCGCAATTCGGATTACACATTATCAAGGTGAACGATCGTACCGACAGAGAAGTAAAATTCGCTACCATTCATCAGCCGATCGAAGTAGCTCCGTTTACCCGTAATGAGATATTCGATGCGGCATCGGATTTTGCATACGTTGCCGATCAGCGAGATTTTTACGAAGAAGCCGACTATTTTGGCCTTGAAGTCCAGGAGACAGGGTTTTTCCAGGAGAACGGCGTCATACCCGGCGTTGGTAGAAGCGAATCGGTTATGAGGTTTGCGTTTAATAACCGGCAAGGACGCGTCAGCGATGTGCTCGAGGTGAGCAACGGCTATGGCGTGTTCAAGATTGTCGATGTACAACGCGAGGGCGTCAAACCGCTCGACGAGGTGCGCTCGCAAATAAGAACCGATCTTGAACGAGAAAAAAGGTGGGATAAAGCGCGGGAACGCGC
>PWYR01000132.1 GCA_003567775.1 Ignavibacteriales bacterium
CCGAGTTAATCAAGATCGATCCGAAATCGATTGGCGTCGGTCTGTACCAGCATGATGTGAATCAAAAACAATTGATGGAAAAACTCGATCAGGTGGTGGAGAGTTGCGTGAATTACGTCGGGGTCGATGTGAACACCGCCTCGGTTCCGCTGCTCACGTTCGTGTCGGGATTGAATAAGCGGATAGCGGGCAATATCGTTAAGCATCGGGAGAAGATAGGCAGGTTTACCAACCGGATGCAGCTTATGGAAGTGAGCGGTGTAGGAGAAAAAGTGTTCGAGCAGGCGGTGGGGTTTCTGAAAATACCCGGCAGTGAGAACCCGTTCGATAATACCTTCATCCACCCCGAATCGTACAATGCAACGAACAAATTGCTTGAGTTGGTGAACATCCCGCAACACCGCATCAAAGAATCTGCAGCAGCTCTCGATTTTACCGTGAATGAAAAAGGCATTGCACAACTTGCTCAAGAGATCGACGTCGGCGAACCGACATTGCGCGATATCATAGAGAACCTGAAGAAACCCGGACGCGATCCCCGCGAGGAACTTCCGAAACCGATACTCCGGAGCGATGTGTTAAAGATAGAGGATTTGAAAGAGGGAATGAAGCTCAAAGGAACGGTGCGCAATGTGACCGACTTCGGTGCATTTGTGGATATCGGCGTCAAGGAGAGCGGGTTATTGCATATATCGCAAATGGCCGATACATTTGTAAAAAATCCGCTTGACATTGTTCGCGTGGGAGATATAATCGATGTGACGATCATCGGGATTGATCTCGAGCGGGGGAGGATTTCTTTGAGCCGGAAGGAGAATGCAAGTGTTGCAAAATGATTTATCGTGGGTAAGTTTTTCGTTTCCAATCTTGTAACCCCGCACGCCGTGCGGATCGTTGGTATCTATGGAAGCGTGAGACTCATTGCATCAAGCAGTTACATCCACAGCGCACCCAACGGTACGGCATGTATATTTTTTGCAAACGGTACAACTGTATCTCCTGTATATAAAATAATGCCGCGATGGAAATGGTTTCCGGCTAACTTCGAAAGCTCGCGTATACCGCCGGCGTCTTTGTGACTAACGGTGCTGCTGCTTTTAATTTCTATGCCGACCAACTCTTTTTTTCGATTCTCAAGTATTATATCGACCTCCTTGCCGGTATGTGTGCGAAAATGATAGAGTTGCATTTTTTCCGCTCTCCACGAAAGCTGTTTAACTATTTCCATGACAACAAAATTCTCGAATATTTTTCCTCGCAACGGCGATTGTCCTGTATTATTTTCATCGATATTCAATAGGAAGGAAAGTAAACCCGAATCCATAATATAGGTTTTCGGGGATTTAACAAATCGTTTGCCGATGTTCGAGTACCACGGGGGGAGGTGGTAAATAAAAAAGATGGTTTCAAGAAGTGATATATACCGTTTAAGCGTAGTTTGCGGTATACCGATATCCTTTGATATATCGGCATAGTTAAGTAATGAACCCGCTCTGAATGCGAGAACCGATAAAAGTTTCGGCAGCTCGTGTATCCCCTCTATTCGAGATAAATCCCCAATATCCTTTTGAAGGATTGTTGTAATATATGAATTGAACCAGGCATGTTTCCGCTGCAGGGATTTCCTCTGCATAATTTCCGGGAAACCTCCGTTGATGATTCTTTTGTGGATGTCGGATATTGATATATTTGGTAAACCCGGGAAACGTATCGTTGAAGCAAATAAGCGATCGATGAATGATTCCTTCCGACCTTCCAACTCACCTTGAGAGAAGGGCCATAGGGTGAGAATTTCCACACGTCCCGCAAGACTTTCCGAAATAGTCGGTAAGAAAAGCACGTTTGCAGATCCGGATAAAATAAATCTACCCGGTTGCCGGTTACGATCGACATGTTTTTTAATCACTAGCAGTAAATCGGGTACACGTTGAATTTCATCAAGCGCAACATTTTGATCAAGTCCGGCTATAAACCCTCCAGGATCGGCTTTTACAACCGATAATGTACTTAATTCGTCAAGTGATACATATAAAGCCGGATGTGTTTTCTCAATAAAATCCTGAATAAGCGTACTTTTCCCGGTTTGACGTGCACCCGTAAGAAGAATGACCGGATTATCCTGTACCGCTTCATTGAACATATATGTGATATTTCTCTTGATCATAGTTGGTGAAATATAACCAATTTGTGGGTGATAATCAACCATCAAATAGATGAAATTCATCCACTTAGTGGACGAATTTCATCCACCAAGCTCGCCCAAATTCGAATATTTTGCATTTTTTGTTATATTTCATAGTATGAACGAAACAGATATCAAATACCTTGAACATAAAAGCTTAAAAGACGTACCCGGTTTCAGAGCCGCAGTACAACTCATGTTACAAGATGACAAGCCCGTTTTTATCGGATTGCGTGATGATGCGCTCTCGGTGTTTACCGATGAGGGGAAGCAATATTTCTACGATCTTGAAGGAAGACCGTGGCGGTTGAGTACGCTCAATTATAATGTGCAGCGTGGGTTGTCGCATTACGGAGTCCGCCTGACGAAGCGTCCGAAAGAGCGGGGCGGTGGGTTCGATCGTGAACGGCTTTCGGATAGGGAGCTTGAAGAGTTCTGCAAGGAACTCTGGCAAATAAGTGTTGAGATGCTGGAGAAATTAGAAAGCACACCGCCGGATAAAATCAAAGTCGTAAAACCAGATTATGAAACCGCGGTTCGGGATATAGAACCGGTTATCCGGAAGATTACCCGTTATTCTCCCGAACGGATTGTACAGGAACGCGAACGATTCACTGAAGTATATCAACCGGTGCCCGTTTTGCCTCCCGATCATTACCGCGCATTGGTGCTCCAAGCAACTGAAGGTTGTTCGTTCAATACGTGTACCTTTTGTTCTTTATATCGGGGTATTCCTTTTCGTATTCGTCGTGTTGATGAGTTCGCCGGGCATATAAAAAAAGCGCTTGCATTTCACGGCGAGGCATTACGCCAGCGAAGCACCATTTTTCTCGGACAGGCAAATGCTATTTCTATTCCACAAACCCGGTTGACCGAATTGATAAAAAGAATACCCAAGTATGTAATTCTTCCCCCGGCAGACGAACGTCCGGTCAAACCAAAGTGGGCGCGCGGGAAAAGTTTGCACTTCACCGGCATCGGCGCTTTTATCGACGGATTTACCGGCTTGAAAAAAACAGTTGATAATTACCGCGAACTGTGGGAGCTCGGACTCGACCGTGTATACCTTGGTGTGGAGAGCGGTTCCGAAGAAATACTCGAGTGGATCAAAAAGCCGGCGCAACCCGATCAGATGCTCGAGACGATTGCACGGCTGAAAGAAGCGGGTGTTGCAACCGATATTATACTGCTTGTCGGTATCGGCGGCAAGGAATTCGAGGTA
>PWYR01000149.1 GCA_003567775.1 Ignavibacteriales bacterium
ATCGCATGTGTGTTTTTATAATATTAAATGGAGGTTCAAACAATCGTTATGCGTTTGTATATTCCAATATTCGTACTGATTCTTCTTTCCTTTTCCACTTCTCTAAAAGGGCAGTATTTTACCGCCGAAACGGATAATCTTCAACTTATTTACTATGACCGCGGGCATGCTTATCTTGTGCCCCATCTGATAAGAAGTTATGAGAATGCATTGCAATACCATAAAAATCTCTTCGATTATGAACTTACGGAGAGGGTAACCATGATTCTCGAAGATCTCGGTGATTACGGAAATGCGGGGGCAACGTCGGTACCGCACAACCTCGTGTTGATCGGGATATCTCCGGTTCCTTTCGATTTTGAAACTACACCGATAGGGGAACGACTGACAAGCTCTATGAATCATGAATTGGTACATATCGTTGCACTTGATATGGCGTCCCGGTCAGATAAAGTATACCGAACTTTATTTTCAGGTAAAGTCCGTCCCGATAACGATGATCCTATCTCCATACTTTACGGTTATTTAACTACTCCCCGACTCTATTCTCCACGCTGGTATCATGAAGGCATTGCGGTCTTCCTTGAAACCTGGATGGCCGGTGGTATCGGCCGTGCACAGGGTGCATACGACGAAATGGTGTTCCGGACGATGGTAAGAGACGGGAGTCATATTTACGATCCGATGGGACTGGAATCCGAAGGGACGACGATCGATTTCCAGGTCGGTGCAAACTCGTATTTATACGGAACACGGTTTATGTCATATCTGGCTCTCAAGTATGATCCGGAAAAACTGATCAAGTGGGTTGCACGTCATAACGGAAGCAAGCGTTACTATCTTTCTCAGTTCAGGAATGTGTACGGAAAACCTCTCGACGATGTCTGGTCGGAATGGATTGAGTGGGAGCGGGAATGGCAATCGGAAAATCTTGAACGAATTCGACGAAACCCCGTGACGACGGATCGGCCCATTTCGCGCCGGGCGTTGGGTGCGATATCCAGGTCATTCTATGACGAGGAACGGAGGGAAATCTATGCCGCTGTCAGCTATCCCGGTCAGGTGGCACATATTGCCGGGATCAATATCGATGACGGATCGATACGGCGGATCGTGGATGTAGAAGGGGCGGCGCTGTATTTTGTATCCTCACTTGCGTATGATCGTGATACGGGCACCATTTTTTATACAACAAACAACAATGGATGGCGTCATCTGAATACGGTCAATGTCGATACCGGTAATGCGACACGTCTGAACCGAAGCGGCAGCCCCCACGACATCCGGACCGGTGATCTCACATTTAATCCGATCGACCGGTCGCTCTGGGGAGTACGGCATTCAGGCGGATATTCTTCAATTGTCAGACTCCCCTATCCCTACGAGCAGTGGAACAGAATTCATACTATGGATTTCACCGAAGTGGTTTTCGATATCGACATATCGCCCGACGGCAAATATTTGAGCGCTGCGGTGACCGACATAGGAGGAAATAGTAAACTCATATTAATGGAAACCGAGAATCTTCTCGACGAAAATTTCACTTATCGTACTCTTTTTGAGATGGAAGGGAACATCCCCGCGAATTTTACCTTTACTTCGGACACAAGGTATCTCTTCGGATCTACCTATTACAGCGGTGTATCCAATATCGTTCGCTACGACCTCGAGGGAGATGAGTTGGAGTGGATTACCAATGCGGAAACGGGATATTTCCGACCGATTCCCATTTCCCCGGATTCAATTATAGCTTTTCGTTATACCGGAAAAGGTTTTGTCCCGGTATTGCTCGCAAACGAACATCATGAACGAATAAGTTCAATAGGTCTTCTCGGATTTGAGGTAGTTACCAATAACCTGATCGTACAGAACTGGCAACTCAAACCCGACAGGTTTGACGTCGATGAAGTAATTCGGAATCGCGGCGATTATACGCCCATGAGTAATACAAGTCTGGCATCGATATATCCCATTGTGAGAGGGTATCGGAACCATGTCAATGCCGGCCTGAAGTTTAAATTCAACGATCCAACGCTGCTTCACCAGATCGATTTGAGTTTGACTTATACCCCGACTTCACGCATTGAAATCGATGAACGTTTTCACGCGACGGTTAACTACAAATTCAGGAGATGGAATATTTTTGCAAATTATAACGCCGACGACTTTTACGATCTCTTCGGCCCGACAAAGACCAGCCGGAAAGGATATTCATTCGGTTTAAACTACCAGGGATCGATCATATATGATACCCCAAGAATTATGGATTACAACCTGAATGCATCCTACTTTGGCGGTATGGAGCAGTTACCCGATTTCCAGAATATCGACGTAAGAGTTCCCGACTTCTTTATGGCAACGGCGAGACTAAATTATCAGTATTTTCTTCATTCGCTCGGCGCGGTTGATCATGAAAAAGGACACCGGTGGCAAGGGATTTCGTACTTCAACTACGCAGACGGCACGCTCTACCCGCGCGTGTTGACTAATCTCGATTATGGTATCGCACTACCTATTCGCCACTCATCGATATGGCTCAGATCGTCTGCCGGCTATTCATTCGGCGACAGAGATGAACCGCTGTCGAATTTTTATTTCGGCGGATTTGGTAATAACTGGGTGGATCACCGGTCAGCCCGTAGATATCGTGAATTTTATAGTTTCCCGGGCGTCGAGTTGAATGCTATCGGGGGAACAAATTACGGCAAACTACTTATTGAATGGACGCTGCCTCCCGTCCGGTTCCGGCGGTTCGGGGGTGTCAGTCTTTATTCGAATTGGTCGCAGGTAACGTTCTTTACATCCAGTATCGTGACCAACATAGACGATTCTTCGCTCCGGCAAAAACATTTTAATTTCGGTTCGCAACTTGATTTTAAACTTGTTATATTCTCTGTACTTGAATCAACCTTTTCCGTCGGATATGCCGTCGCGTCGAGCGACGGAACCTCCTGGACGGATGAGTTTATGATTTCATTAAAAATTCTTCGATAATTCAAACGGTATAGTGCTTTTTGAACGCAGAGATTATCCATAACCTGTTACACGCAGCGTTCGGTTTGGTTCCGGTGCTGTTGTTTATGGCAGGTCTTGTGTTCCTTGACAGTTTTAAATTAGTAACATTACGTGCAACAACAGGTGCAATAGCCGTGGGATGCGCCGTAGCTCTTGTACTGTTGGTTATACATACGTATCTTATTGATATTTTGTCGGTGAGCAATGTCTTCTTCTCACGATATATCGCACCGGTGACCGAAGAGATCGGTAAAGCACTGTTTGTCATCTATCTTATAAAATCCCGTAAAGTGGGATTTATGGTCGATGCCGCAATTTTCGGGTTTGCCGTTGGAACCGGATTTGCACTTGTAGAAAATATATATTATTTATGGACACTCACCGAATCCAACCCGTTAATCTGGATTATTCGGGGATTCGGAACAGCCGTTATGCACGGTGGAACAACAAGTACCCTTGCGGTTGTTACTAGGACATTAAGCGAGAGGTATTCTTCAAATATACTGATTTGCATTGCACCGGGACTTATTATTGCGATAATAATACACTCATTGTTTAACCATTTTATTATATCGCCGTTGTATATGACAATTATGATCGTTGGGGTATTACCGCTGCTGTTTATAATTGTTTTTCATAAGAGCGAAGAGTCGACGCGCAAATGGCTGGGATTCGGTCTTGACAGAGATGTGGAATTGCTCAGGATGATAATTGCGGGAAATATTTCCGAAACGCGTATCGGCCGTTATTTAAAAGCGTTGCAGGAAAAATTCCCCGGAATGATTGTAGCGGATATGTTGAATTATTTGCGTATTTACCTGGAATTATCGGTGCGTGCAAAAGGGATACTGATTATGCATGAATCGGGCTACCGTGTACCTGTCGATCCGGAAATACGTGAGCGGTTTCGGGAATTGCAATTTCTTGAAAAAAGCATTGGTAAAACGGGAAAACGCGCATTGCATCCATTTTTGAATTTAGGTAACCGGGATTTGTGGCAACTACATATGATTAACAAAAAATAAACTCATCACTATATTAAACAGGAGGTTTCATAATGAAAATTTCAACGGAAGTAAAATCTGGTGTAGTACTTGTAAGCCCGAAAGGTAATCTCATGGGCGCACCGGAAACAGAAGATTTCCGGCAGGTAATTAAAGAGCATCTCGATGCAGGAGCGACGAAATATGTGATCGATCTCAGTAATGTGAAATGGATGAACAGTCTCGGCCTGGGAGCGCTCATCTCCGCATATACATCGGTGAAGAATAAAGAAGGCGTAATGGTCATAACGAATGTATCGGATAAAGTGAAAAGCGTCTTTATGATTACGCAGCTTATTAAGGTTTTCCAGAACTATGATACTGTTGACGATGCAATTGCAGCGATAACACAATAAGATATTGTTTTACGACGTGTTGTTTTATGACGAAGAGATCGGTTGACATTATTACGGAAAATTTTTACTTTTGAAATTCCAATTAAACATGCCTCGGTAATTGATTGGCTATATGGAAGACAGTAGTAGTCATACATTGAAAATAAATAAATCGATGCGGGATAGTCTGCCTGAGGTGATGTAGCCGTCTCTTCGTTTTCTTTTACTACGGTCGCCTCCGGTAGAACTATGCAGACACGGAGGTGTACCATGATTCATTTTGCTGACACCAAAATACTTACAATTCATTTAATCCTGCCAAAGTATGCGTTATTCGCATACCTTCACATCTTATCTCCCTTCCCGTGATTTAGTTTCTACCGCAATGTCAAAGTACTTTATAAGATAAATACGCCGGCAACGGATATCCGGATATTATCGACACGTAAAAACGTACATTTTGTCTTCACGGGAACAAATACAATGCGAGTGAATTATATTCAGTACTGCCGTTTTTTAATAATAATTTTAATAATCATCGGAATTTACGGTATTGCACATGCCGAACGCCCGATGTTTACCGACGATCCGAACGTATCTCCGCATCGAGTGTTTACGCTCGAGTTAGGTAATCATTTTGATATATTGCGAAGTTCACAACGCCCGGCGCGGTTTATTAATTGGTTCGATCTGAATTTTGTGTACGGTTTTGCCGTGAATTATGAAATTACCGTCCATATCCCGGCGTCGGCATTTATACAGGGGTAACAATTGAGATTTAAGAACGGAAGGAGGTTGTTATGACGGTAGAACATTTATCAAACAATGTGAATTTTATTAAGTTTCTCTATGAAAACAAAGATATGCGGGGATTAAAAGATGCCATAAACACCTTTGAAGCGATTGAGGTTGTACATATACTCGAAGAATTATCGCCGGAGTGTTAATTTATTTTTCGATAGCGACGTGGTATCTGGGAATCGGTTAAATAGCTTCATTCGATGCATTCTCCTTATCAAGATCGATTATGTGTTGAATGTTTGCCGAAATCTTGAAGTCCTTGCTTTTATTAATCAAGTTTATCAGCTTAATATAGGGCTTGTTTATCTTTTTCCAGACCTTATTCAGCCGGTGGGCATATATGTTAATAACCGACTGCTCAAGCTTAAAGGTCAATAGGTGTCGCATCAACCGAATACGCGAATAAAATTTCTTGTGTCCTTTGATTTGCATAAGCTGTAAATCGAACGGTGAAAAGTTCTTCGGCTGGAACGTCACGTGATGCGCATCGTATAAACCCCAGTCGCGGAAAAGGATGCGGTTTTCCCGCTCAAACTGGTTATACAAATGTGTCCCGGGAAACGGGGTAAGCAGCAGGAACTGCACCGAATCGAGATTATGCTTCCGCGCAAATTTAATTGTCGCCCCGCATGTATCCGGCGTATCCTCATCGAAACCGAATACGAACATACCGTGAATTGCAATTTTGTTTTCCTGTAAAACCTGTATCGAATGCTCGATCTCGAGCATAGTCTGACGCTTGTTCATGTTGGTCAAACTCTCCGGGTTTATCGATTCGAAACCGATGAACAGTGTCTGGCAACCCGCTCGTTTCATTAGTTTTACAAGTTCTTTATCCCGCGCCACATCCGCGCGAACCTGCGCAGACCATTTCATCCGTATATTGTTCAGAAGCATTTTTTCAAGCAGCTCATATGTTCGTTTACGATTTGCCGTGAAATGATCGTCGTAAAAGAAGATGAAGCTGCCGGGTTTTTCGTTGTGTCGTAAAAGCTCTTCAATCACATAGTTGGTGGAAAAGAAGCGGTACTTATGTCCGAACATTGCCGTGACCGAACAAAAGGTACAATCGTACGGGCATCCACGTGAGGTTTGCACCGGAATGATGGTTCCTTTGAGAATATTTTTCATCCCTCCTCTTATCAAGCGAAAATCCGGGTGCGGCAAACTATCGAGATCGGAAATACAGGGGAGCATCGGGTTATGTACCGTAACCCCGTTGTGACGATAAGATAGATTCGGTATCCCGCGTATGTCTCTGCCTGATGAAATTGCATCAAGAAATCGTGTAAGTGCTTCTTCGGCTTCTCCGCGAATGACATAATCTGTGTGGTTGAGGGCTTCATCGGCGCAGAATGTAGCATGCGGACCGCCAATGATCGTTGGAATGTTTGCTTCACGGCATTTATCCGCTATTGCATACGCGCGCGGCGCCGTCGGGGTAATGGTTGAAATTGCGACGAGGTCGAATTCCTTGAGCATTGTAAGTGAAAGCGGTTTGATGTCTTCGATTACGACGTCGCACGTATATCCTTTTTGCTGTACAATTGTGGCGAGCAGCAATGAACCGAGACGCGGAATTGCAAACTTTGTGAAAATGTGGAGACCCGGTGCGGAGGGCTCTACAAATAATATCTTTTGCGGCATATAATGTCCTGTATTTTCTCAAAATATACGTATACGTATACTGATAGTCAATAGGGGGAGGATTTTTCCTGGATTTGATCAAAACTCATTATCAGCACGCACCAAAGCACACCGCCGGTCATTTACAAACTATACACTGCCGGTTTGATAGAGGAAATATTCCCGATGTGAATCAGTACAACGTTACTGCAGATGAAATTAGTCGCGTCCTAGGGGCTGTGAATTTGTGAGGTGAAAAAGTAACGGTCGTCCGCTCAGCTTACTACGTTATGTTTTTTCCGACAGCGAACTATTAATTACGCTGTTGCTTGCACCCGGCCGGCATTCATAAACAGCAAGGCCGATCCGATCCACAACGCAATGAAGAACCCATTCAGGAGCAGACTCTCACCCGGTCCGCTATATGGGTAGCCCACCCTACCTTCCCGATGACGCCAATGGCAAGGTTTACCCAGATGAGGAGGAGTGCTGTTCCAGGCGCAATACCGATAGCGGCCCGGAAAACGATATTGTCCGCTTTCCTCGCTGCCAGCACATACGCGAGACCGGCGCCGATCAGGAGGGTACCGGCGACAATGAAATCTGCCAGGTTCCAGATCACTTCACCGGTAAACTGCATCGCCAACAATGGCAGCAACAATTTGAATGCTGCCACGAGCACAACTGCTATTCATCTATTCGTGTTTCTTCCTTTGGAAAATTTGAAGTTAATCTTAATTGTGATGTTGAATCCGGATTTTTCCGTGTATTATCCCGCGTCCCGTTAGGAATTCACAATATTTATCCGTACATTATATCACTACAGACAGTAGTACCGCCGACGGAAGCAGTCATTTCGGAAGCGGAATTTTGAGACCCGTTATCCGATGATGAACGTATAAGACTGTGCAGGTTACGCGACGGCGGACGATTCGATATGTAATCCTCCCTGATATTCGCTCCACACAAATCATTTCCGGTTATTTTTTAAGATACGTTGTGTCTCGTTATATAATTTAACCACCAAGACTCAAAGACTCTAAGTTTTTGGATTGAAGGTTTATTAATGGTTATTCTACATCAAAACCAATTTTTTCTTTGTGTCTTCAAGTCTTGGCGGTTAAAATACAATTTAAAGGAGTTATATGTCATTTGCAGAACTCGGTCTTAACGACCGTTTATTAAAAGGTATCCGGGCAACCGGTTTCACAAAACCAACGCCCATTCAATTACGCACCATTCCGCTTGCGCTCACAGGGCGCGATATTATCGGCCTTGCGCAAACCGGCACGGGTAAAACCGCCGCATTTGTGCTTCCGATGCTGCATCGGTTCGATGAAACACCGAAGAAACGCGGAACAATACGCGGACTCATTCTCACACCGACGCGCGAGCTTGCACAACAGGTGGAAGAATCGATTACAACGGTGGGACGATTTACAAATTATTCCTCGCTATCCGTATACGGGGGCGTCAGTATGGATAACCAACTGCGCCGGCTTCGACGGGGCGTCGATATTGTTGTTGCGACACCGGGACGTTTGCTCGACCATCTCGACCGCGGTACAATCGATCTGTCGCACGTTGAAGTGTTTGTGCTCGATGAAGCCTACCGGATGTTCGATATGGGATTCATTAACGATGTGCGTAAAATTATCTCGCATATTCCAAAGAAGCGCCAGACATTTCTCTTTTCCGCAACGATGTCCGAAACTATTCGGAAACTTACGGCGTCGATACAGAATAATCCGGAAATCATACGGGTCGGCGTGCAGACAAATCCCGCTGAATCGATCGCCCAGCACTTTATTAAAGTGCCGCAGGAACAGAAGATCGATCTGCTTGCTCATATTATGAAAGCAGAATCTATGAAAAGCGTGCTTGTATTTTCAAGAACGCGGCGCGGCGCGGATAAAATCTGTAAAAAATTATCGCAGCGCGGTTTTAAAGTAACGGCTATTCATTCCGATCGTACGCAATCGCAGCGGCAGAACGCATTAGCGGCGTTCAAGCACGGGCGATATCACGTACTCGTTGCGACGGATATTGCAGCGCGCGGCATCGACGTTGAAGGTATATCGCATGTCGTCAACTATGATACTCCCGTTTATGCGGAGGATTACATTCATCGAATCGGTAGAACGGGCAGAGCCGATCTGACCGGCGATGCGATTACGTTCGTTGCGCCTATGGAACGGAAGTATTTTTCGAGTATAGAGAAGCTTATCGGAAGAAAATTTCCGGTGCATTCCTATCCCGGCTTTGCGCAGGCATCCGATACGGGAACGGATGCCGGTACATCCAACCATTCCCGAAACGGACGAACAAAGCAAACAGAACGAAGTAATGCTACATCGTTGTATAAAAGCAACGGCAGGAAGCGTAATACAACGAAGGCAGCCGGACGCAAAAAAATGTCGAAAAGTGTAGAGGAGCATTCCACAAGCGTACCGCAGAAGCGGAATCCGCTGCGCGGAAAGTCGAAGCGCAAGAAATTTGATCGAAACGATACGATCCCCGCTCAGGTTAAAGAAAAATCAAAGTATGATTGGAAATCGTTGATAGAGGCGGGGGAAAGGATGCTGAGGGGAAGATAAACATTATGGCTTCACTACTTTTGTGTAACATCGGTAAATTAATTTACTTCGTTCGTGAATATAAAAGGATTGTACTGCTCATTTTCAAAAACAGAACCAACATCAGCGTCTTATGAATTCCCAGTGACGGCAGCAATACAATAGCGGTAAATATTGCTCCAAAGAAAGCACCGAACAAATCCAGCGCATAGAGTTTACCCGGTTGGATGCTTACCGATTTGCCTGCTTGACTTATCATCCGCACAGCAACGGGATATGCCATGCCGGTAAGCAATCCCATCGCAACCATGCATATAAAAATCACCACCTGTATTGCTATGGGGGTAAATATTTCCGATGCGGATGTAAGAAGGAACAATCCGATAACGCCCACAATGCTTAATTCAATTTTCAGAAGCGAATAGCGAATATTCCGTGATGCAAGATATGCGCCGATAGCAGTTCCACCCATAAAAAGCGCCGTGAGCAATCCGATATAGTGATAAACATAGCCATAGTATATCTGAAAATATAAAATGAGAAGAATATACATTAACATGCTCGCAAAACCGGTTGTCGCGATGGCATTGCTGATGGATATCAAACTATGTCTTGTTTTCCGGAGGATAATCAAGACAACAAATACGGTAACTATTATTCCCGCATAAATGCTCATAGATAATTTGTCTATTTTATACATTACCTCAACAAGCACAGGAGCGACGGTGAGTGTGTGGAGCATTGTGCTACGAAATACACCGCGGGGCAGCACATTGGTGTTTATTTCCCAATCATTAGCTTCGATGATTTCTTCTTTTAATGATCCGAATCTGAGCGGATCCATTTTATATTGTAGATAGAATTTATCTATCAAACCGGCTATAATATCTCGCTCGAGTAACCGTTCTGCTAACAATTCATTATCTACATCGGCAATTGTTCTTTCATTGGATGCGATGAAAATGTTTTCTTCGCTGATGATGATGCGTATATCTTCAAAGACTTCATGCAGCGTTGCGTACAAAAGTCGATTGAGATCGATAAGCTCATCAATGAGAAACGTTTCCGAACCCGGTAAACTCAGCGATATAATACCGCTATGGTGCAGTCGGGATTGTGCCAGTTCGAAAAATTCTTTTGTGAAATACCGGTTTATCTGGAGCGTCGATGGCGGAGGAAGATTGATAATTATTACATCGAAGTTTTTTTCCGCTGTGCGAAGATATCGAATTCCTTCGGTAAGATGAACCGTGACCGAAGAATGTGAAAGCTCGCGTTCGGTGAGCGGCGTCGTATAACGATGAAAAAAGTCGATGAGTATCGGATCCTGTTCGGCATAATGTACCTCATCAACCGGATGTTTTATTATTTCATCGATTAATCCTCCGACGCCTCCGCTTATTACCAGCACACGCTTCGGGTCGGCGTGAAAAAGCATAGGAAAGTGCGCCTGTTCCTCTATGAAAAGAACCGGTTCGGGCACGGAAGCAAACGGAACGCCGTTGACGAAAAAGGTGTATTGCCGGTCAGATTCTATTGCGGCAATGTTGGAGTATACCGAATTCCTAACTTCAAGAAGTGTGCCTTCATACCAGAGCTTTTCCGATGAACGCTCGTGTATGACCTTCGGAAGCGATAGAAAAAACGATATTGAAAATCCTATTATACAAACAAGCGTTATAATTCGTTGTACCGATAATGCTCTTAACGAATAAAGATAAGTGAATACTGCAATGAAATTGAACAACAGCAGCATCCCGGCAAGGAATATATGATCAAGCCGGTATACAAGATAGAATACAAATAATAATCCGGCGGTAAATGCTCCGGCGGCTTCGATAATATATACTGTGCTTGAAGGATATTCCGAGGATGTCAACTCATCCATATTCTTACAGGCGAATGGAAACATCGCGCCTTTGATGAGCGTCACCGGAGCAAGCACAAGAAACGATATAAGAAACACATAATGATAACCGAGCAGTTGCCCCATCGGGATGTCGAAGAGAAATTTAAAATAGCGAACGAACACGATACCCAGAACGGCGCACACACCGATGGCTAATTGCAAACCGGTAAAAGTTAAAACGTGACGCTTTGTTATCTCGGCTTTTTTTCGAACGAAGGTACAGCCGGCAGCTTCGAGCAGGAGCCAGTTGCCGAAAATGATGCCGAGGGTAAGTTCAATTCCCTGAAATACGACGAGCAATTCCCTTATAATGAGAATTTGCCAGGCAATGCTGGTAAATCCCATAATAAATATTGCAAAGCGGAGAGCGTATATTTTTGCGGCGGGCATAGATTTGTTATATTACGACCATTTACCGGGGATATTCTCGCCGCAATTTTCACATTTCCCGTCTTTGATTTTTAAATCAAGAACCGAGAAATGACGCCGTTGAATTATTCGCTCATCGCACCGGGGACAGAAGGTGCTGTTGTTCTTATGACCCGGGACATTACCGATGTAAACGAACTTAATGCTTTCATCGAGTGCAATATCACGGGCGCGCTCAAGCGTTCGAACCGGCGTCGGTTGCAGGTGCGTCATTTTATATGCAGGTGAAAAACGCGTGAAGTGAACCGGTACATCGACGCCGAGTTCGTTGACGATCCATTTGCACATCTCGCGAATCGTGCGCATATTGTCGTTCAACGTCGGGATAATGAGGTTTACTATCTCAAACCAGACTCCTTCTTCTTTGAGCGTTTTTAATGTTTGAATCACCGGTTCCATGTCGGCGAAGCTGACATCCTGATAAAAGTCGGCAGTAAACCCTTTCAAATCAACGGTCACTGCAGTCATGTGCTCGAGCAATCGCCGGAGCGGTTTCTCCTGCATGCCGCCGTTGGTATGAAAGATGACGTTTAATCCTTCCCGTTGACCGAGTTCGGCGATGTCATACATATATTCATAAAAGATGGTCGGTTCGTTATACGTGAACGACATGCCCATGCCGCGTTCTTTGGCAGCCGCAACGATCTCTTCAGGATACAAATGTTGCGTGCGGCCTCGAAGCTCTTCGGGCGATCTCTGAGTCAGATGCCAGTTATGACAGAACTGACATCTGAAGTTACAGCTTGCAGTACCGATGCAGAGAATATTCGAGCCGGGTATATTGTGAAACATCGGCTCTTTTTCTATGGGATCAAGCTGTAGCGCCGCGGGGCGGGCATATACGACTGAATGTAATGTTCCATCATTATTTTCTCTAACGCGGCAATATCCGCGATCGCCGTTGGGTATTGTGCAGGAACGGAAACATAATAGACACTGCACGGCGTTCCTGCCGATGTTTGAATAGTACCGCGCCTCGTATCCACCTGCCGGCGCGTAGGCGAGCGCATTAAGCCCGCCGAAACATAAACCGCTTGCAATACAGCTTGTCTGTTTTAAAAATGATCTTCTGGAATGCATTGTTCTCACCTCTCGAATGATATGTTGGCAGTTCCCCGTTTCCCCTCTATATATAATTTATAAGATTTTTATAAAGAGGCAAGATTTCCTGATACGTATTAATGAATAAGCGAATATTTCAAAGGAAAAGGTGTATATTTAATAGAGGCATTTTTAATATTCACTTACTCGCAAATGAGGTATGCTATGAGAACTATAATTATATCTTTGATACTATGTCTCCTCTTTACAATACAGATCTATTCCCGGTCAACCATCGACGGAAAATGGGAAGGCGCCATCGACATTATGGGGACAGAATTAGTTATCATTGTAAATTTTATTTACGAGGATGAAACGCTAACCGCTACTATCGATATACCCCAACAGGGAGCGTCGAACTTGCCGCTCACCAATGTGAGCATTGAGAACGATTCGGTATATTTTGAGTTGCCTGCCGGACCGGGATTGGCGGTGTTTGACGGCAAACTTGAATACGATAAAATTACGGGTAAATTCACACAGGCAGGGATAACTGGCACTTTTTATTTAAACAGGACGAGGGTCGAAGACGTCGAACCGGTTGTTGAAGAACCGCCGCCCTATCGTGAAGAGAATGTATATATTTACAATGAGCAAATCAAACTCGGGTGTACGCTTACGCTTCCTCTTGTTGAGGGATCGTATCCGGCTGTCGTACTTATAACCGGAAGCGGCGCACAGGATCGGGATGAAACCATTTTTGGATTTAAACCATTTCGCATACTTGCCGATCATTTTACTCCGCACGGAATCGCCGTTCTTCGATGCGACGACCGCGGGATAGGCGAATCGATCGGCGGTTTAACCGCGCCCACATCGAAAGACCTTGCGGTCGACGTTGTGGCAATGGTCGAGTTTTTAATGGAAAGCGGTGATATCAGAAACGATCAGATCGGTTTGTGCGGTCACAGCGAAGGTAGCATCATTGCGGCAATGATAGCGGCAGAAAATGAAGATATCGCTTTCGTTATTTCAATGGCCGGCTCAACCGTACCCGGAATAGATATCCTTAAAGCACAAGCAACGTTGATCTTCGAAATAGAGGGAATGAGTGAAGAGATAACGCGTAAACAGTTGAAACTATTCGATCTGGTATACTATGCTGCAAAGACCGGCGAAGGGTGGGATGAAATAGAAGCGTTCGTACGGGAATTGTCATTGTTGTCGATCGAAGAGATGACCGGTGAACAAAAAAATGCCATTGAGGATATCGACCGGTTTGTTGAACAACAAATAATAAGCGGTATGGCGGGACTGAAATCGAAGTGGTATCAGTTTTTTATCATCCACGACCCTTCACAAGATTGGAAAAAGGTGACACAACCGGTGCTGGGATTATTTGGCGAGCTTGATTTGCAGGTTCCGCCGGAAATGAATAAAAACGCATTGAGAGAAGCGCTTGAGTATGCGGGAAATACGGATTATACTTTAAAGATAATTCATCAGGCAAACCATCTATTTCAGAAGGCGAAAACCGGCAGCCCGACCGAATATGCGCAGCTTGAGAAGGAATTTATCGATGGATTCCCCGATATTATATTGGAATGGATTAAAGAAAGGGTCGAGTGAGAATGTTTGTTATTCATAAAGAACATTGAGTAAATTTACTCAATACTTTGAGTATTTTGTAACTCAGTCTGAGTAAAATGAATAAACTGTATCAA
>PWYR01000159.1 GCA_003567775.1 Ignavibacteriales bacterium
AAATAAGTTGTTGCTGAACCACTCACCTGATGAAAAAGGGACGTTCGAAAACGGGCGTCCCTTTTTTATGCCTACCTTCCCAATAAGCTTGCAATTATAACGGAGTTCTGTTAACTTTATCGGTATGGATAGAAAGAATCAGGATATAACGATAAAATTATCTCCATCTACCAAAGCGAAACTAAAAGAAGTAGGTGTTGCCGTTATATACTTTTTCGGGTCAAGGGCGTCGGGTGAAAATCTTGATTTATCCGATATCGACATCGGGATTGTGGTGGAAAATCCAAAACTCCTTCACGACAACGCTTCGAATTTATTTCTCGACATTTATGACATACTCACCATTGATATACCTGAGATGATAGACGGCCCAAAGCTCGACCTATCTTTTCTGCAGAAAGCAAACCCTGCTCTGGCGATGAAAGCCATTAAAGAAGGGAAAATTCTTTTCGAATCCGACGCCACATTGCGCGCTGACTTTGAGGAATTAACCTTCCGTCTGTACAACGATTATCTTAAGTTACAGCGTGAATATCAGAATGCAAATATAAAAGCGTTCGAGTAACTATGACCAAAGCCCGCATTTCAAAAATTAAAATTGAAACAAAACTTGCCATTATCAGAGAAGCACTAACTGAGCTAAAGCATTTGTCAAAAATACCAAAGAATGATTTTTTATCCGATAAAAAAAACTTTGCCGTAGCAGAACACTATTTACGCAGGGCGCTTGAAGCTATATTCGATATCGCCGGGCATATCGTCTCAAGGTATCCTATGACGCCCGGTAAACGACCATCGACATATAAAGATCTGGCGATTTCTCTGGCTGAAAAAAACATAGTCGACGATGACTTCGGCAACAATATCTTAACAAAAATGGCAGGTTACAGAAATAGAATGGTTCATTTTTATGATGAAATCACCGGGGAAGAAATGTTTGGTATATTGCAGGAAAAATTAGACGATATCGATAGATTTGCGAGCGCAGTAGTGAGTGTGCTGAAACAACCTGAATCATTTAATCTTGTCGTCGATGATAATTAGGCAATCTTTTAATAATTTATGGATATATTATTTCCAATATCTCCCCAAACACCTCCACAAACCTCTTTATCTCTCTTTCGCCGATTACAAGCGGAGGCAGTAATCGCAAAACTGTTTCATCGGTAATGTTAACAAGGATATCTTTTTCCAGAAATTTATCGAGGAACGGCGCTGCCGGCACATAAAGCTCTATACCGATCATCAATCCCATACCCCGAATTTCTTTTATAACAGAAGGGTACTGATTTTGTAATTCGATCAATTGATCGTGTAATCGACCGGCCTTTTCCCGAACATTTTTGAGAAATACATCATCCGACACTTTTGTGACTACAACACGGCCGGCTGCACATGCAACCGGGTTGCCGCCGAATGTTGTGCCGTGGGTTCCTGTCGGGAGGACGTCGTTTAATTCATCGACAGCAAGAATTGCACCGACCGGCAATCCGCCGCCGAGCGGTTTTGCGACTATGGTTATATCCGGTTTGATAGAGAATTGTTCGCATGCAAGGAACGTACCCGTTCTACCGATGCCGGTTTGTATTTCATCCGCGACGATAAGGAAACCGAAACGCTTCTTTAACTCAAGTAATTGATCGATATACTCAGCCGTTACCGGACTCACGCCGCTTTCACCCTGCACCGGTTCGAAGAAAAATCCTGCAGTGTGCTCGTCGACATTATTTTTGAGCGCCGCCGTATCGTTTAGAGGAACCTGCCTTACGTCCGGTAGAAACGGCTCGAATCCGTCGCGATACTTTTTCCGGTCCATTAACGAAAGCGATCCCATTGTACGCCCGTGAAATGCCTTCTGCAGCGATACAATCGTTTGCTTCCGGCGGGTTTTTCCCCACCGTCTGACTAATTTTACCGCTCCCTCTATTGCTTCCGTACCGCTGTTGGAGAAAAACACACGATCATAGCCACTGTTCTCCAGTAATACGCGCGCAAGTTCTATCTGTGCATCCTGAATATAAAAATTCGAGAGATGCAGGTAATTTTTTGTTTGATGTATGATTGCGCGCAACACATCCCGATCTCCATAACCGAGTACGTTTACAGCCAGTCCCGCAAAAAAATCCAGAATGCGTCTACCGTCTTTCGTGACAAGATAACAACCGTCGCCACGCGCTATTTCCACCGGCAACCGTTTATATGTTTGAAAAAAATGTGTCGATTCGAATTCTTTATTGTTCATTCTGATGTTTCCATAGTTAGAAAGAGATTTTCGAGGAATGCACATCGTTTGTGTAGGAAGTGAATATCGCCGGTATTCTCAATAACAAAATCCGCCCTCTTTTTCAGGTACTCATCGGATCGCTGTGCACCTATCCGTTTCCGTATCTCCTCTTCACTCGCTTTATCGCGTTCGGCAATTCGACGTATGCGATCCTCTATGGAAGCAGTCACAACAATGACATAATCGAGCATATTCTCCATACGCGATTCAAATAGTAATGCAGCTTCGACAAATACCATTGTCGGAGATTTTTGTGATTCGATTTTCGATAAGGTTGCTTGTATTGAAGCAAGTACGGCAGGGTGAACGACCCGCTCAACTTCACGTCTCTTACCCGGCTCTCTAAAAATAATTTGCGCGACATAGTTTTTATTAAGAGATCCGTCGGGATGATACGCGTTACTGCCGAGGAGATTAATCAGTTTCTTTCGGATTTCCGAATCTTCGGACATTAATTTCTTAGCAAGCGGATCGGCGTAGATAACCGGGTAATTCTTCTTTTCAAAATATTTCGCAGCCGTAGATTTACCGCTGCCGAATCCGCCGGTAATTCCTATCCGTAACATAATATCCGATTTATTTTGCCATAGCTACGGATCGTACTTCACGAATCACGGTCACCTTGATTTGCCCCGGATATTCCATTTCTTTCTGGATCTTCGCGACAATGTCGTGAGAAAGCTGATCTGCGAGTACATCGTCGATTTTATCCGGTTCAACCACGACCCGGATCTCACGTCCTGCCTGAATGGCATAGCTATTGGCAACACCTTTAAACGACCTTGCAAGGTCTTCAAGTTTTTCGAGCCGTTTAACATACGCCTCGACCGATTCGCGCCGTGCGCCGGGGCGGGCGCCGCTAATGGCATCGGCTGACTGGACTAAAGCTGCAATTGGTGTTTCCATCGGAATGTCCTCGTGATGCGAGCCGATGGCATTTGCAACGTCGGGGTGTTCGTTATATTTTTTTGCAAGTTCATAGCCGATTAACGCGTGCGGTCCTTCTATGTTGCGATCTACTACTTTCCCTACATCATGGAGCAGTCCGGCGCGTTTCGCATGCAGGGTATCGAGTCCGAGTTCCGCCGCCATAAACCCGGTAAGAAATCCCACTTCTATGCTGTGTTGCAACATATTTTGTCCGTAGCTTGAACGGAACTTCATCTTACCGAGCAGCCGCAATAAATCGTTATGAACGCCGTGGAGACCTAACTCGATAAGTGCATTTTCACCGATCCTTACGGTTTCTTCTTCAAGCTCCTCACGAACCTTTGCGACAACCTCTTCAATGCGCGCGGGATGAATCCGTCCATCTGAGATCAAGCGGTCGAGGGCAATCTTTGCAACCTCACGCCGAAAACCGTCGAACGCAGAAAGGATTACCGCTTCGGGTGTATCGTCAACAATAACATCAACGCCGGTTGCCGCCTCGAATGCCCGTATGTTCCGCCCTTCCTTACCGATAATTCTCCCCTTCATCTCATCGCTTTGAATATTTAAAACACTGACGGTTGTTTCAACCGAATGATCCACGGCAGTACGTTGAATTGCCTGGATCGTTACTCGCTGCGCCTCCCTCTTCGCATCGACACGAGTTTGGTCGCGTATCTCACGTATCTGTTGCGCCGCTTCCGTCTTCACCTCATTGATAAGATTCTCAAATAACATTTTTTTTGCTTCATCGATCGTCATACTGCTGATTCTTTCGAGACGACTATTTTGTTCAGTGATCAGCGTTTCTAAATCTTTTTCGCGCCGCTCGGCAATAGCCATTTTCCGTTGCAAATTTTGTTCAATTTCCTGTAAACTTTTCTCTTTTTTCATAAAGAGTTCGAGTCTGCGATCGAGATTTTGTTCACGGGATAGAAGCTGCTTTTCCTGTGCTTGCAGTTTGTTCCGTTGTCTTGAAGCGTCTGCATCGAATTCCTGTTTTTTCTTATACCATTCGTCTTTTGCTTCGAGAATTTTTTCTCGCTTTAAGGTAGCCGCTTCTTTTTCTGCATCATCGATAATTTTTTTAGCCCGTATTTCTGCCGATTGAACCAAATTACGTTCCGTTCGCAGGCGAAACCACCAACCCACACCGAAACCAATTGCAAGCCCGGCAACACCGATCAAAATCGCCACAATTAAATTCATAAATCCTCCGGTACAAATACTGTCATAGCTCTATTCTCTGAGATATAAAAAAACCGCACAAACACAACCGCAGTCATTGCCTGGAAGAACTCCTTCAAGACAGTGTGGGAACCTGCCTGAACGCATTCCGCTTCCACTGACCGGTACGCCGAAATATCGGGCTACCGGTTTCTCATCCCGACTGGTCGGAATGAGAATGTGGCCTGCAGTCAACGCCATGAGTCAAGCTCCCTGTAAATGAGACTGTTAGTTCTTCATTTAAATGTTGCTGCGGCTGCACTGTGCGGTTACACAAAAGCACAATTCAATTTAATGCACAACTCGTATGAAAAAGAACACCGACGTTACCTAAGCACACAAATACGGATCACTCTCCGGTTTCATTGATGACGTCCGACAGATGTTGCGTCATTTTCTGTAGTTCACCATTTAAATTCTGCAATACAATATGGTTTTTTTCTCTATCTTTCATCATATCTTCGGTTACATTCAATGCAGTAAGCACTGCAATAGTAAGCGGAGGTTGATCCGGTATTTTTTCGTGAATACGCTCTATCATTTCGTCTACATAGGTTGCCACACGTTTTGTCATTTCTTCGTCTTCACCGCGTAACGGGTATTCCGACCCAAATATTTTAACACGTAGACTTTTCACAATTTCCTGCTCTTTATTTATATGAGCGATACATTAATGCCGCATCGGTGGTATGCTGCAACAACAGATACATTTATAAATGTGAATTAATCCTATCTATTAAACTAATAATCTGTTTCCGAAGTTCTGCTTTTTCAGCTTGATTCAACATACCCAAGCCGTTGCTTTTAATTTCCTGGAGCTGTTGCTGCATCATCTGCCTTTCTTCTTCACGTTGATTTAACGTTGCTTGTAACGCTTCAACTTTCGCTTCAAGCCCGTCAACATTTTTCGTAAGTGCGCGGTTTCGCTCACGCAACGATTGTATCATTTCGGCGGCTTGCTTCGTTTGTTCCCAAAGACCGCGAAGCGACGATTCCAATTCCTGAACATCCTGCGTTAGAATATTATGTTCTTGTTTTTCGTTCACCACAAAAAGTCAATTTTTAGTGGATAATCAAATTATGACCGCAACACACCACCAAGATTTTGCTCAACGGCTCGTACAATCTGCGCAACAGTATTATCGATCTCCGGCTGCGTCAACGTTTTCTCATTCGATAATAATTCTAAAGCTACCGCTACACTTTTTTTACCGCTGCCGATTTTCTCACCACGGTAAACATCAAAAAATGATACCTTTTGAATCAGCGGTCGACCGTTCTCACGAATAATCCTCTCGAGATTTCGGTATGACACCGCTTCGTCGAGTATAAATGCAAGATCACGGTGAACCGGCGGGTATTTCGGCACTTCGTTATATTTCTTTTCCACACGGAAAAATTCTCGCAACAACGCGACATCCATTTCCGCAACATACACTTTATTCTCAATATCAAATGACTTTAGCACATCATTTGATGCTTTACCGAAATATCCCCGCAAAACCCCTTGATATTCAATGCCAATCGTATCATCAATTAAAGTGTTACTGGTACTATGATAAATATTATATTCAATATTGTCAAGACTAAACTTGCCCAGGAGAGATTCTACCTCACCCTTCAGGTCAAAAAAGTCGAATTCTGCATCTTTTAACGACCAATCGTCCGGATTACGGGAACCGGTTAATATGATTCCAAGCGATTCACCCTCGTGGTAATCATTTATATAGTTTGTTGAACCGTGAAAAGCATCTCTCGAAAAAATATGACCGATTTCATATAACCGAAGATTTTCATTCCCGCGATTCAGGTTATGCCTTACTACATTAAGCATCCCGGGTATAAGCGATGTGCGGAGATCGGTCATATCCTGGTTCTGGGGATTGTTTACCTGCACCGCCGTTCTTCCCGTAAAAGCATTACAGTTACCCGGCACCATGCTGTTGCAGACGATCTCATTAAAACCTGCTCCGACAAACCATTCACGAATCCGGTCTTGAATTCCGGGTCGTACATCATCTTCGATAAACCGGATGGATGCGCGCTCCTGCACCGGAATTTTATCATAGCCATAAATACGAACGACCTCTTCGATAAGATCGATTTCACGCTCGAGGTCGGGACGGTACGCCGGTATCACACATCGCCACTCATTTCTTTTTTGTGTTTCCTTCACTTCAACGCCGAGTCTTTTGAGAATTCCTTTCACCGTTACGGCAGAAATTGAGATTCCGAGCACACGCTCTACCTGGTTACTACGGAACGATACCCGCACCGGTTTAATTTTATTCGGATATATATCGACCCGTCCGCGGTAAACGTTGCCCCCCGTCAGTTGTTGCATTAACCGGACGGCACGGTCGGCGACGTCAGCCGTTTGCAACGGATCGACGCCGCGCTCGAACCGATACGAAGATTCGGACACTAATCCCAGATGCCTGGATGTGCGCCGTACCGAGAACGGCGCAAAGTATGCACTTTCAATGAGGACGGAGGTTGTCCCGTTATTTATTTCGGAATTCAATCCTCCCATAACTCCGGCGATCGCAACCGGACGCTTCGCATCGCAAATTAATAAATTATTATTCGTCAGTTTACGCTCTTTCTCATCGAGTGTGACGAACGTTTCACCGTCGTTTGCAAGACGGACGATAATTTTATTGCCATCGATCAAATTAAAATCAAATGCATGAAGCGGCTGCCCGTATTCCATCATAACATAGTTCGTCACGTCGACGACTATGTTAATCGGGCGAATACCGATCATTTTTAAACGACGTTGCATCCAATCGGGTGATGGTCCAATTTTTATCCCGTCAATTATCCGGCCGACGTATCGCGGACAATGATCGGCATCTTTTATGTCTATACTCAATAATGATTTTACAGATTTGCCGGATTCTTTTACGGGGATTTCAGGAATCCTGAGTTGGCGTTTATATATTGCGGCAATGTCGCGAGCAACACCGATATGCGATAAACAATCGGGGCGGTTGGGCGTGATCCCGATCTCGAATACGACATCGTCATCCCAATAATACTGAGAAAACAAATCCCCCGGTTTTGCATCATCCGACAATACAAATATACCTTCGTGATCGTCACCGATATCAAGCTCGTATTCAGAACAAATCATACCCGAAGATAATTGCCCGCGTATCTCAACCGCACGAACTTTCATTCCATTGGACGGAACAACTGATCCGACACGGGCGAAGACGATTTTCTGTCCGGCGGCAACATTCCGCGCGCCGCATACTACCGTGTGTTTCGTTTTCCCGTCTGATACTTCGCAAACTGTCAAGCGATCGGCGTTCGGGTGCTGACGCACATCGCATACTTTTCCGACAACAAAGTCCTTATAAATCTCTTTTGTGGATCGTACCGATTCGACCTCGAGACCGATCATCGTAAGACGATCTGCGATCTCGTAATATGATTCTTGTATTTTTACATAATCCTGAAGCCAGTTAAATGAAATATTCATAGATAACGTTCGGTGCGATTATGTGAATTGATTTAGTAAACGGGTATCGTTTTCATACAACATACGGATATCGTCTATGCCGTAGAGAAGCAATGCAGTGCGGTCGATCCCCATACCGAATGCGTAACCGGTGACCTCTTCCGGGTCGTACCCCACCGCTTTGAATACGTTCGGATCAACCATACCACATCCGAGTATTTCAAGCCAACCGGACTGCTTGCAAACGCGACATCCTTTGCCGTTACATAAAAAGCAGGAAATATCCATCTCGGCGCTCGGTTCGGTAAACGGGAAAAAGCTCGGGCGAAAAACGTATCTTACGTTTGAACCGAAAAATTTCTTTGCAAACGTTGCAAGCGTCCCTTTTAATTCGGCAAACGTAATATTCTCATCGACGGCAAGTCCTTCAAGCTGGTGAAACATACAGTAGCTTCGCGCACTGATTGCTTCGTTACGGTACACCCGACCGGGCATAATATGCCGTATCGGGGGTTTCTGGTTCATCATAACCCTGATCTGTACAGGCGAGGTGTGTGTTCGCAAAAGCGCTGTTTCGTCGAGGAAAAATGTGTCCTGCATATCCCGCGCGGGATGATCGGGCGGGAAATTCAACGCTTCAAAATTATGAAAATCGTCTTCAATCTCCGGCCCAAGCGCAACGGCAAACCCCATCGCTTTGAATATATCGGTCATATCGTCAAGCGCCTGCGTGATCGGGTGCTTTGTCCCGATGGGACGGCGCCGCCCGGGAATGGTCAGGTCAATTCCACCCTTCGATGCGGTTTGCACCTGTTCGAGTTGACTTTTCTTTTCATCAAAGAGTCGCTGGGCGGTTTGACGGAGTTCGTTTAACGCTTTGCCGAGAAGAGGACGCTCTTCGGGAGCGGCGGTCTTCAGTCCCTCAAACATTTGTTGCACAATACCTTTTCGCACAAGATACTTCAGGCGGAATTGCTCGAGGTCTTCTTTCGTTGAAACCGTTTGAATCTCAGCTTTCAGGGTTTCAATAGTTTCATACACGGATTTTAGATTCATAACAATTTGTACTGTTAGGATTAAATATAAAAACTCCCATTACTACATCATACCTCCCGCAGTATGTGCAGGAGTTTTATGATCCGTAATGGGAGTTTGCCCGTATTATGCCATGGCAAATTTCACAACTTCGGAAAATGCTTTTGGATGATTGGCTGCTAAATCGGCAAGTACTTTTCGATTGATCTGCATATCTTTATTGCCGAGCGCCTCAATTAATTTTGAATAATTCGTCCCGTTAATTCGGGCGGCAGCATTGATACGGGTAATCCACAACTGCCTGAAAGATCTTTTCTTAGCGCGTCGATCCCGATATGCGTACTGTAACGATTTATCAACATGGTGTGTTGCAACCGAAATCAGCTTGCTGCGTGCACCGAATGCACCTTTTGCCTGTTTCAGTACTTTTTTTCTTCGTTTTTTTGATGCTACATTATTTTTTGAACGTGGCATGAAATATCACTCCTGCATTAGTCTGTTTTAACATTCAATTGCTTGTTATTATCCCACCATCCGGCTGATCCGCTTCTGATCGGTCGGATGTACGAGCGTCGATTTACGCAAATTACGTTTTCGTTTTCGGGACTTCTTTGTTAAAATGTGACTTTTATACGCTTTCATGCGTTTATATCTACCGGAGGCAGTTCGTTTGAACGTTTTTGAAGCGCCTCGGTTTGATTTCATCTTTGGCATGATGATTCCTTCTTAATTAAATAATATGATACGAATAAATACAATTAATTCTTTTTACCGCTGCCTTTTTTCTTTTCAGGCGCCAACATCATTATCATACTTCGCCCTTCCATCTTCGGTTGTTGCTCAACCTTAGTAACATCCTCGACTATTTCCAACAGACGTAGTAGAATTTCCTTCCCTTGATCCTGATACGTTATCTCACGTCCTTTAAATATTACCGTTGCCTTCACCTTATTTCCCTCTTCCAGGAATCTACGGGCGTGACGAGCTTTATACTCGAAATCATGATCGTCCGTATTCGGGTGCAAGCGAATTTCTTTAACCTGTGTTTGCTGCTGGTGTTTTCGCTGTAATTTTTCTTTTTTCATCTGCTCATAACGGTATTTACCGTAATCGAGCAGTTTGCAGACCGGCGGATTGGCATTCGGCGATATTTCAATTAAATCGTAACCTCTTTCTTCTGCCGTTCGTCTCGCCTCTTGAATTGTAATTATACCAATCTGAGTCCCGTTTTCATCTATAACTCGCACACGGGGAGCGCGAATTTCATCATTAATCCGCAACCGCTTTTCTTTAATAAGATAATCTCCTTTTTAGTTAGACAATTTTTTCTTCTGAATTTCTTCGGTAATCACCGCGATAAATTCATGTAGATCCTTCGAACCGGTATCGCCTATATGATGCTTTCGTACGGAGACAGTTTTATTCTCCATTTCTTTGTTACCGACTACAAGCATATATGGCGCCTTTTGACTTTCCCACTCGCGAATTTTATATCCGACCTTTTCGTTGCGCATATCGATTTCAACCCGTACACCCGCTTCTTTTAAGCAATCTTTCACCGATTCCGCATACGAATGATGTGCATCGCTGATCGGAAGCACCGCCGCCTGTACCGGCGATAGCCATGTCGGAAACGCTCCTGCGAAATGTTCGACTAAAATTCCGACGAACCGTTCAAAGGAACCGAATACAGCCCGATGGATCATAACCGGTCTCACACGCTCACCGCTATCATTGACGTATTCCAGATCGAACCGCTCGGGCATCTGAAAATCAAGCTGAATAGTGGCAAGCTGCCACATCCGCCCGAGTGCGTCTTTAATCTGAACGTCGATCTTAGGTCCGTAAAACGCGCCGTCTTTCTCTTTAAGAGAGAAATCAATTTTATTGCGCTTAAGCGCTTCTTCAAGTGAATGCTCTGCTTTTTCCCATAATGCCGGATCGCCCATCGAATCATCCGGTCGCGTCGCAAGACTAAACGTCGGCTCGAACCCGAATATAGTATACACTTTGGTAATAAGTTCTATAAGATTATCAATCTCATCGAGTATCTGATCGGGACGTACAAAAAGATGCGCATCGTCCATCGTAATTTGTCGTACGCGGAACATCCCGCCCAACGCTCCCGATATTTCATTCCGGTGCAGCCGCCCTATCTCGGAAAGCCGGATTGGCAGATCTTTATAACTGCGAACTTTTATTTTATATACATAGGTACTTTCGGGACAGTTCATCGGCTTTATGCTGAACGTTTCATCATCGATATCAAGCAAAAACATATTTTCCTGATAGTGATCCCAGTGTCCCGATTGCTGCCATAGTTTTTTCTTGACCAGAATCGGCGTGTTGATCTCGTCGTACCCGGTATTGTCAAGCTCTTCGCGAATGAATTTTTCAAGCTCCCTGAAAACAATCATACCCTTCGGCAGCCAGAACGGCGCTCCGGGTGAAATCTCGTTGAACATAAAAAGCTCGAGTTCTCTACCGAGCTTGCGATGGTCGCGTCGTTTCGCTTCTTCGAGCCGTTCGAGATATTCATCAATATATTTTTTCTTCGGCGATGAAACGCCGTATACACGCTGCAACATCTGCCGGTCGTTGCTTCCCCGCCAGTACGATCCCGAAACACTCAACAACTTAAAATGCTTGATTTTTTTTGTGCTCGGAAGATGCGGACCGCGACACAGATCGGTAAACGATCCCTCGTGGTACAAACTTACTATTTCACTGTTCCCGTCAATATCCTCAAGCAGCTCCAGCTTGTACGGATCGTTTTTCTTTGCAAAGTATTCGATCGCTTTATCTTTCGGAAGCACTTCACGTTCGAATGTTTCACCCCGCTCTACGATCTCACGCATTTTACCCTCAATGCGTTTCAGATCTTCATCCGATAAACGACCATCGATATCGATATCGTAATAAAATCCGTTATCAATTGCCGGTCCGACCCCGAACTTAGCGCCGGGATACAACTCTTCGATTGCATGCGCCATGACATGAGAGGTACTGTGCCAGTACACATGCTTCCCTTCAGGATCGTCAAATGTCAGCAGACGTAACGATCCGTCTTCTTCAATAGGACGATGCAAATCGATCACGCTATCATTCAGCAGTGCGGCGAGCGCTTCTTCTGCAAGTCGTTTACTGATCGATTCCGCCACTTCGTAAGCAGTTATACCTTTCGGGTATTCCTTTTCCGAACCGTCTGGAAGACTGATTGTTACCTTATCCATGCACCTCACAGAATAAATAATTAACAATAAAAAATCGGAGTAAACTCCGATTTAAAATCTTAACGTGGGCAGTACTAGATTCGAACTAGTGACCTCTACGATGTCAACGTAGCGCTCTAACCAACTGAGCTAACTGCCCGCAGCATTATAAAAACTCCTGCCGCAACTCAGCTAAGAATAGTAAATATACGTATTTTGATGAAATTATTCAAGAAAATTATTTCAGAATTGGAAAGGAAATAAAACAGGCAAATACCGGCACTAACCGAGTATTTGCCCGTTTGGAACAGAAATATACCCACTACTGTTGCATCATTCTATCTAATTTTTCCGAAAGTTCCGCCATTCTGTTAAATAACGGCACTGTTTCCGGATTGATCTCTTCCATCTTCCCTACGAGTATCTCTTCGAATTCATTCCGTTGCTCCTGAACTTCCTCATCCTCCATCGCTTGCTGCATATATGGCTGTAGCTGTTGGCTGATCTGTTCATAACCTTGCTGGAGTTCCTGTATTGCTTCGAAATTCCCTTCGGCTTGCGCAGCTTGGATTAAATCTATTGTTTCCTCCCGCTGCTCAACAAGTTCGCCGGCGTGCGGATCAATTTCTCTCAATTTTTCGTCAACAAAGGCGGAGTACTCTTCAGCGAGTTCTGCAACATTTTCATCCTGTAAAGCTTGTTGTTGTATTTGCTGAAGCTGTTGATTTATTTCCATATACTCCTGGTAGAGCTGTTGAAATTCTTCATCCTGCGCTTGTGCAAAAAGCAATCCTGTCGAGAATAATAACAGCACAGCCGCAACGCTGCTTATTACATGTTTATAATTCATTTGACACTCCTCTCGTTTTATTATAGTGATTATGATTTAAATTTATTATTCTTTCATTCTTTTGTCAATTCGAGAGCCCCTTTCCCGATATAACGTTCGAGCCAGTTATAGAGTTCGTCATACCAGAATATCGAATTTTGCGGCGTTAATATCCAGTGATTTTCATCGGGATAATACACCAATCGTGCATCCGTACCTTTTCCTTTATAAACGCCGTACACTTCAAGTCCCTGTGTGACGGGTACACGGTAATCGAGTTCGCCATGGATAACGAGCATCGGTGTTACAAAATTTTCGGCATGAAGCGCCGGATTCCACTCCTGCATTTGTTCAAGTCCATCCCAGGGAGACCCGTTGTATGCATATTCACGATGTGCGGTCACATCCGATGCAAATTGTCCCATAATATTATACACCCCGGCGTGATTCACAAGCGCCGCAAATCTATCGGTATGTCCGGCAATCCAGCTCACCATATAACCGCCGTAGCTTCCACCGGTTGCAGCCATACGCGTTTCATCTATATATCCGCGCTCGATCATATAATCAGTCGCTTTCATGATATCACGGAACGGTTTATCGGAGTGCGCCCCGTGAATCGATTCGGCAAACTCCTGCCCGAAACTTGTTGAACCGTGGAAGTTCGACATCGCAACGACATACCCGGGCGCTGCAAACAGTTGCGCATTCCATCTGAAGTGAAAGAAATCTCCGAAAATACCGTGCGGACCGCCGTGTATCATGTGCACTAATGGCCATTTTTCAGATGCGTCAAAATCCGGTGGATAAACAATATACATTTGCACATCGGCGTCATTGGCGCCTTTATACGTAACGTCTTTTACTTCACCGAATTTTATCCTATCAAGTATATATTTATTGAAATGTGTTAGTTGTTTCAGTTCGCGACCGTTCCGCTTGATCTCGAAGATAGCAGGAGGTTGCGTAAACGATTGATGAGAAAAAATCAACCGGTTATTGCCCGCGAGTTGAACCGCATCGTTTGTTCCACCCCGGAATATCTCGGTAACGCTTCCGCCGTTTGCGGGGATCGAGAAGATGGATTTTTTCCCTCTATCTTCTGCGTGGAAATAAATTGTTGCACCGTCTTCCGACCATACCCATTGTTGGAATGAATGATCGATATCCTCCGTGAGAACGGTACGCTCGGCGGTTTGACGATCGTACCGAACCAATCGTACATTGTCTGCATAAAAATGAGTCGATCGCTGCTTACCGTACAGGATTGTCCGGCCATCG
>PWYR01000086.1 GCA_003567775.1 Ignavibacteriales bacterium
CTGCCTGGCTGATGCGCGACAACATCACCGCGCGGGACGCGCTGTACGTCGCCGCCGCGCGCGATCTCGGTTGCGGGCTGCTCACGACGGATCAACGCCTCGCTAGAGCGGTGCCGGACCTGGCGACCGAGCTCAACTGGTAGGTCGCGGCACCGACGTCGGTGGCGCTACCCATCGAGAGAACGCATCGGATGCTGAGAAGCGCTTCCGTGGAAGCGCTGCAACTGGCGTGTTCTACAGGCCGCTCGGTCATCGATCCGACGTGAGTGCTGCAGTCTCTCGCGGGTCGTCGTTGCGGCGCTCACGACGATCGATACCGGGTGGCTGCGGAGCTTGGAAAGAAGACTTGACATCACGAGAGGAGCAGTCCACCCTCCCCGAAGGAAAGTATGCTTTCCATCTCGATCGGAGTCGTCCGTTGATGTCATCGAAGCCAGGTTCGCCATCGGAGGTCGAACGTCACCAGGCTCGACAGTACCTCCGAGAGTTCGTCCCGGGCCTGGTCGGCTACGGCCTTGCGCTGTTGCTGGCGATCATCTTCGGCGACACCGCAGGCGAGATCAGCTGGCGGCTGCTGTGGTGGCTCGGACCGCTGGTGTTCGTCGGGCTGGTGATCCGCGCAGTCGTCCGGGCGCTCCGTCGCAGCGACGAGTACCAGCGTCAGATTTCGCTCGAGGGCATGGCCGTCGGCTTCGCGGCCAGCATGTTCGCGGCACTCACGTTCGGGCTGCTGGGTGTCCAGATCGAGCTACCAGCGGGCGCGGCGGTCTGGGGAGTCTTCGTGATCGGGATCCTGAGTTGGGGGGTCGCGGTGACGGTGCGACCGACACGATGAACAACCATGTCCGGACCCGCAGGACCGACCGGGGCTGGACCCAGGCGCAACTTGGGGACCTGGTCGGGGTCTCACGCCAGACCATCAACGCCATCGAGGCCGGCCGTCACGATCCCAGTCTGACGTTGGCGTTCGAGCTCGCGAACGTCCTCGAGGAACAGATCGAGACCCTGTTCGAACCCGATCGGACCGCCATGCGCTGAGACGCAGCCGGCCACTAACGACCCCAACCAGCGCGTCCGGACAGTTCTCCAATCGTGCGCCGATCCCGCGGTACTCGCCCAGACGCATGCGTGGCCCCTCGCCCACGTGCTATGAGTGGCGCCTACGGGCGTTGTTGATTGGTCGCCGTTACGGAGCTGATGGGTGTCGGATGCAGGTGTAGGCGGCGTACGCCCGGCGGTGGACGGAGCGGTCCACGATTTCGAAGCCGGCCCGGTCGATCATCGGTTCGAGCAGCCAAGTGAACGTGCTGTGTTCGGTCCTGACGTGCTGGGCGAGGTCCTGCGCCGTGTAGCCGAGATCCGGATCGTCGACTGCACGCGAGAACCAGCCCTCAAGATGCTGGCCGAGTCGGGCCGGGGTGGTGTCGTAGACGAGGTCCCGCAACCTCAGGACACCACCAGGACGCAACATCCTCGCGATGCGGTGGAGCGCGAGGGCCTTGAACGCATCGGGGAGTTGATGCAGCACGTTGCGGCAGTGCACGGCATCGGACGGCTCGCCACGATGCTCGTAGCGCAACAACCCGGAGCGAACGACATCCACCTCGGCCGTGAGGTCCATCGCGTCGAGCCGCTGCCGAAGACGTTCGAGCATCGGTGCGGAGACGTCGACGGCGACGACCCGGGCGACGTGTGGCGCGATTTTCGCGAGAAACCGGCCGGTTCCTGCGCCGAGGTCGACGACCGTCGAGCGGGTGCCGACACCGTGGGAGCGCAGAATCCCGAGGTCTTCGGCGGCCGCCTCGTCTGGAGCCGTCCCCTGCTTTCGGTCGTAGACCGCGACGAACCCGGAATCCAGGTGCTCGTCCCCGGCAAACGTCCGCTCGTCCAACATCCAGTCGTCATCCATAGGACGTCACGCTACAGACACGATCCACCCCAGGGCGCGTATCGCACGACCCCGAAGCGAGCCTCTCCTACCGGATCACGGTGAGCGGACCCTCGTCAGGCGTCGGTGGTTCGAAGTGATCGAAGTACTGGGCCACGAGATCGTCGGCCAGCACGAAGTCATCGGAGTGGGTGCCGCGTCTGTTCCGCATGCGCGCGAGGACGGTTTCGCGATCAGTCGCGAGGTAGATCGTCTCGGGAACGACACCAGTGGGCTCGAGCAGTTCGCGATAGGTGTCGCGCATCCGTCGCGACCAGAACGAGAAGTCGAGCACGACGTCGGCACCGGCTTCGACGAGCTCAACTAGCCGAACCCGCAGGTCAGCCTCGACGTCATCGTGCACTTCTTGGGGTGGCGGCATCGTCGACACGCCGCGACGCCACATCTCCAGGTCCATGGACAGCCGAACCATCCCCTCGCTCGCCAAGCGCTGGGCGAATGTCGACTTACCGGATCCCGCAGGACCACACATGAAGATCACACGACTCATGACCAGACCGTACCGCCGGACCTCGAACTGGCCGCCAAGGCCACGTTGACCGGCAGCCGCCTTCGGGTAGCAATCCGCCAGTCGACACGACTACTGGTCACGGTGCGACCTTGCGTCCAGAGTGCTCGCACGTCGACCGACCGTGCAGCCGAGTAGCGCCCACGGGCGTTGTCCGACGGTTTGTGGCGCTACTTGGTCGGCTCGATTCGCCCTGCTGCACGGATGGCGGTGAGGGCTCGTCGAAGGCGCCGGCCAACTGCTAGCGGTCGATGGTGTGGAGCAGTTCGGTGAGGTTCTTGGCGATCAGTGAGCGCCAGCCCATGCGTAGGAACTGCGCGGTCATGAAGCCGCGGAGCCCTTCCCAGCCGGCGTGGTGTAGCTGCAGGCGGGTGCCGTGCTCGGTCGCGGTCAGGGTCCAGGTGAGCGTGGTCGAGGAGCTGCCGTCGCGTTCGTCGGTGCGGTAGACGAGCCGGTCGGGGGCGTTGCGCTCGAGCAGGTGGCCGTCGAGGATCCCGGACCAGCCCTTGGCGTCGGGGTCGGTGAGTGTGAAGGTTCCGCCGATGGGCAGCGTGTCGAGATCCTGGTCACACGCCATGAACCAGCGTGACAACAGCTCAGCCTCGGTCAGGGCCCGCCAGACGTGCCCAGGCGGGCTGGCCAGGTCTCGTTGCAGGTCGTAGGCGTAGGTCACGGTTGTTCCTTGAGTCCGTCCAGGACCGATTCGAGCGCGGTCAGGCGCTGGTCCCAGAATCCAGTCAGGTAGCTGATCAGCGGCAGGAGCCCGTCGGGCTGGACGCGGTAGTGACGTCGACGGCCGTGCTGGCGGACCGACACGAGCCCGGCGTCGAGCAGGACTCGAAGATGTCGGGAGATGGCCGGCTGCGACACCTCGTGGGCGGCGACCAACTCCCCGACGTCGCACTCGCCTTCGTCCTGCAGTTTGGCGAGCAGGGCGCGACGAGTCGGGTCGGCCAGTGCGGTGAACACATCCATGCCAGAAACATAACGCGTCAGTTATGCGTGGACAACCAGCCACTCGCAACCCGCCCACCCCATCTGGACTCACGACTACGACCCGCGCTCGCAGCTACCGGGATGATCCGGGCGTATCCGCCGGTCGAGGTTGAGACCGCCGACGGTCAGCGATACGGCCGATACCGCGGCATCTTGTACCGCCAACTTGACACAACTCGTCGACGGTGCGACGCTCTTTGTATCGCCGAAACGGTACAAGGAGTCCGCGATGCGCGCCGCAGCTGTGCTGATCCCTGTGTTGGTGGCCTTCGCGGTCACGGTCGGGATCGCTGCCCGGCGTCCGCAGATGGAGTCGGCGATCCGACCGGCGCCTCGGTTGTCGAACGTCCGACGGCGGACCACCCGGTGGCGGTGGGGTGGCGTTGCGGTCGGCGTCGTGTTGGCGGTGGGGTCCGCCGCCAGCGGAGCCGCGCTGGGCGTCGGGGTGATGCTGGCTGCACCGCTATTCGCCCTCGGGGTCCTGGCCGGCGTCATCGTGGGCGAACTGCGGGTCGCGGCGCCGATACCTCGGTCCGCCTCGCTCGAGGTGCGTCGCGTGCGCGACTACGCGCCGAGGGGGCTGGGCGTGGCCGTCTCGGCCGCCGCGGCCGGCCTCGGGCTCGTGCTGGTCACCACGACCGCACTCGGCTCCCCAGACGACCTGGGCCGCGCCGGTCGTTGGCTCGTCCAGCAGTGCGGCAGCGCGCTGACCGAGAGCCGTGGTCCCTGGCCGGGGAGCTACTACAGCCTGCCGCTCGCGATCCTCGTGGTCGCAGGGTTGACGGCCGCCACCTTCGCGCTGCAGCAGGTCGTTCAGCGGCCACGACAGGGCGAAGACGTCGGCGTGGATGATGCGCTGCGGCGGCACGCGGTCGCGGCCATCGTCGCGGCGAGCGGCATCCTTGTCACCGTCCCACTCGCCGGGGTCAGCGCGATCGGCGGCATCGCCTTGTTGGGCATCAGCTGCCCGCCCTGGTGGATGCCGGTGTTGGGCTGGACGTTGCTCTCGCTCGTCCCCGTTGCCGCAGCATTGGCTATCTGGTGCACGCTGGTGGTGGCGGTGCCCGCCCGCGTCGCTGCCCGGCGCGCGGTCGGTTGATGGACACCGATGCGGTCCTGCACGTCTCCACGAGCGACCCGACGCCGCCCTACGAGCAGTTGCGTCGCCAGCTCGTCGACCTGATCGGGGCCGGCCGTCTCGACCGAGGGCAGCGGCTTCCACCGGTACGGCAGCTCGCGTCCGATCTCGGCCTGGCGGTGGGCACCGTGGCACGCACCTACCGAGAACTCGAGGCTGAAGGGCTGGTGGTCACCCGTCGAGGTGGTGGGACCCGTGTCAGCGACGACGCACCACACCGTTCGACGTCGGCCCTCGCCGGCGAACTGCAGGATCTCGTAACCGGGCTCGTGCGACAGGCACGACGCCTCGGCGCCAGCGACGAGCAGATCCGTGCTGCGCTCGAAACCGTCCTCGAGACCTCACCCGCACCAGGGCGCACTCGGCGCAAGGACTGACCGACCTTCTCGGTCCAGACCGACCCACCTCCGAACGCGGCGCCATGCCGCCGACGTCGGGCTCCTACGGCGTTGTGCGCAGTCGCTCCCTACGGTTGAGGCCACGCCGGAAGGACAGCGCACAGCGATGGATCGAGCCGAGCCGTGCGCCGACCGCCGAAGCAGGACCCTGGATCACCTGGCCGCCGCGATCAGCGAGACACGCCGACCTGAGCACGTTGTGCTGGTCGCGGTCGATGGCGTCGATGGCGCGGGCAAGACCGTGTTCGCCAACCAGCTCGGCGAGGTCCTCGAGCGTCAGGGGATCGCCGTCCTGCGAGCTTCGGTGGACGGGTTCCACCACCCGCCCACCACCCGCTACCAGCGTGGTCGCGGCTCGCCGGAGGGGTTCTTCCACGACTCGTACGACTACGACGCGCTGCGTCGTCTGCTGCTCGAACCGCTAGCGCGATCAGGCGAGCGCCAGGTCGTGCTGCGCATCTACGACGTCCACGTGGAGCAGCCGGTCGCGGCCGTCGCGGAGTCCGCGGACGACGTGGAGGTGCTCGTCTTCGACGGCATCTTCCTCCACCGGCCCGAGCTTCGCGACCTGTGGGACCTCTCGGTCTTCCTGGAGGTCGACGTCGAGGTGTCGATCCCCCGCGGGGCTGGACGTGGCTACGGCGACCCGGACCCCACGGCTCCAGCCAACCGGCGCTACGTCGAGGGTCAGAGGCTGTACCTGGCCACCTGCCGACCGCACGAGCGAGCCACATGGGTGGTCGACAACAACATCCTCGCCGACGCCCACCTCACCAACCGCCCCCGGAACTGACCACGGTCACGGTCGAGCACCGCCACTCGGAGACGACGCAGCACAACCTGGCGGATCCGGGCGTTGTTCCTCGGACTGCGTTGTCTCGTAGGCTCGCTGGTAAGGGAGGTGCTGTGGACATCCAGGTCGAACGCGAGGTCAGCGACGATGATCTGATCGGGCTGTACGACTCCGTTGGATGGGTGGCGTACACCCGAGCGCCGGACACGCTCGCGAAGGCGGTCGCGAACTCCAGCATCGTGGTCACGGCACGCGACGAGCAGGGGCAGCTGATCGGTCTCGCGCGCGGCCTGTCCGACGATGTCGCGATCTTCTACCTCCAGGACATCCTTGTCCGTCCCGAGCGCCAGCGAACCGGTGTCGGTCGGCAACTGCTGTCCGTCTGCCTTGAGCGCTACAGCCACGTCCGCCAGAAGGTGCTGCTGACCGATGACGATGAGGCGCCGCAACGGTTCTACGAGAGCCTCGGCTACGTGAACACGGTCAGCTTCAGCGGCGCGTCGCTCAACACCTATGTGCGTTTCGACGCCTGATGGCACGGTTTGGTCGGGCCGTGATGTCCGGTGTGTCGCTGAGCTTGATCGCCGGGCCTCGGTCTCCCGTCCCCTGCCGGCCCGCCGGTCCGTCGCCGGCACGTCCGACGATCGTGCCGCAGGCACCGCTACCCGCCGGACGTCTTGGCCGGTCCGTACTCACCAGTGGTGGTCGGCCAGGTTCCAGGCTGCCGGGTCGGGTGGCAGGTCCAGCGGCAGGTCGACGTGGATGCCGGCTCCCTCGATGCACTGGCCGTCGTGGTCGTAGGTCAGGGCGGTGGACACGTGCAGGTCGATGCTGTCGAGCAGGCGGATGGTGCGGGCTCGTCCGCTGCCACCGCCGCTGCGGGCACCTGCGGTGTCGATGTGGTCCAGCTGGCGCAAACCCAGGATGGCGTCCTCGCTGGCCGAGTAGGTGAGGGCGTCGGTGAGGAAGCGGGTCCGTTTGTGCCAGCGGGTGCGTTCGGATGGGTGTCCGAGGATGGGAGCGGGTGGCGAGAGCTGCCCGTCGCCGGTGGAGAACCGGATCGTTCCGAGCGTCGTTGGCCGATCGAGGAACCGGTCGCGGAAGCTCGCGGCTTCGACCAGGCTGCCACCGACGTTGCCGCGTAGATCGACCAGCAACTGGTCGCAGGCACGAAGCTGGTGGAGCGCGTCGTCGATCTGGTCGGCGGTGCCTGGCTGCCAGTTGTCGATCTTGAGGTAGCCGGTCCCGTTGTCGCGCGCCACGGCCGATACGGGAGGCTCGTGGCTGGCGGTGCCGGGCGTGTCGGTGAAGCTGGTGGCGGTGCCATCAGCGCGTTGGACCCGGTAGGTGCGTGGCTGGCCGTGCGGGCCGGCGAGTGCGAGCCGACCGACCAGCCAGGGACGCAGATGCTCGGGGGCACCGGTGCGGGCCCACAAGTCCTTCACGTCGATGTCGAGGAGCGCATCACCGGTGCGGACGCCGGCCTGGGCGGCCGGGCTGTCCGCGGGGACGTGCATGAAGCGGACAGTCCGATCGATGACTCGCGCGGTGTAGGCCAGCTGTCCGACCGGGTCCGTCGCCCTCACCCGCGTGTGCGCGTCGCCCAGACGGGCGATCCACCGCTGCAACCCCGGAAGCGCATCGGACCGATCGACCCGCCCGCGAAACTGTGCGCAGAGCTGCGACCAGTCGATGCCACGCAGCCCGAACGCCGGGTAGGTCCAGGCGACCTCACGTTCGAGTCGTTCGATCGCTGCGTCAACCGAGACAGCGGGCCGGGCCTCGTGATGAAGCTGACCGGTACAGCGCTGCGTGCGCAGCAGGCTCAACGCCTCGACCGCGCCATCCAGGTCCGCGCCACCAGCGATCAACACGCCAGCTTCATGATCGAGCGTGAGCGTCGGTACCGCGAGTTCCGGATCCCCCCGAAGCTCCAGCCGCGGACGCGCATCGGATGCTCCGGGCTCGAGACAGACTGGCGCGCCAAGCTCGAGTGCGAGCTCCGTCGCCTCACGCGTCAGCAGCTCCATCGTCGCGGCCAACGCGCCCTCAGGGGCACCCTCGGACGGCAGAACGACGTACACCGCCTCAGCGCCCGCGAAAATGCCCTGCACACCGACCCCGTCTCCAACTCCGGTCACCAGCCTACGGCCACGATGCGGCGACCTCTGCACGGGGCGCGATCGCCCGCGGCTCAAGGTCGTCCGGCCCTTCGCATGGACGTCGAACCCGTCCACAGTCAACTACGGGTGCGAGTTCTACTGCTCGGCAGGTTGCGCCGCGCGTGTGTCCGAAACGACCGGCGAGGTGCGGTCTGGCTGCTCGCCGTGACAGGATGAACTCGTCGGTTGACCGTTCACCGTGAGCCGACCGGGAACCGAGCCAGCATCGGCGGCGTCCTACGCCAAGATCGAATCGGGGAACAGCATGGGCAGAACGTCAATGACCGTGGTCGCCGTGGTCTTTCTCATGCTGGCTGCCTGTAGCTCTGCCGAGGTTCAGCGATCCGAGTGGGTGCTCACTGAGCCTGCTGAGGGAACGACGCTGCAGCTCGCGGTGTTCGCCGGCCACAGCAGTTGCCTCGACTTCGACGGCCTCGAGGTCGTCCGTCAGGACGCCGGTCGCGTCGAGATCCAGGCGTTCGTCGAGTACAACGGCGACCCTGACTGCACCGATGACTGGGTCAACGAGACTGTCACCGTCGAGTTGGACGAGCCGCTCGCGGACCGACGGTTGATCGGCTGCGCGGACGAAGCCATCGACTGGCGAGGCTGGAACCTCGAACCCGATGCGGACTGTGCACAGGTCCGCGACGAGAACGTCTGAACACCGACCATTCGCGCCCGAGATTGCCCCTCAAGAACGACGATCGCGGCCTAGCCACCGACCACCAAAGCGACCGGGCAGATCCGGGCGTTGCGCACCGTCGGAGGTGGTTCGAGCAGGCGGTTCGGCATCGACGGCGTGTCCGCGCGGCTGCACGCGCGACAGCGTGGCTCGAACGAGGATCCCGCCGACCCGATCGCCGTTCATCCGATCGCTCGAGGGGCGGCTCAGCACCGCCAGGCTGGCGACGGTGCAGCCGGTATCTGCTACTCCGAGTCCCATGCGGTGTAGAGCCCTACGGCCAACATCGCCGGTATGAGCCACAGCATGCTGACGGCGTAGGAGCGCCAGCCAGCCATCTCGGCAATCCCAGCCAAGATGAGCAGAACCACCGAGGCGGCGAGTGTCACCCTGATCTCTTTTCGAGCCATGAGACCCACGGACTTTCCCCTTGTTCTGCCGCCTTGGACCGTGCAGACAGCCAGCGAAAACCTATCGCGACACGCTCAGCGGTGTGGGGTTCTCAGTGAGCGCCAGCGACCCGTCGACCGGGCCCAGACGGCTGCAACACACGGGCGTTAGCCACACCCATCGACGCCGACATCACCCGCCTCGCTACTGGTTGCGCGCCGCGGCTCGTGCAGCACCGGAGTCGGGTGCCATCCAATCCGGGTGCGGGCACGTGCATCGGTGAGGTGAAGATCTCGTGGGCGTGTGTCCGTGGGCGGCGCCGGGACGTCGATACCAGGATCGGGTACGTCGAGCGCCTGAGCAATGCGGGCACCGAGCTCCCGCCTCGTGATGCGTTCAGCGCCGGCGAGGTGCCAGTTGCCCCCCTGCTCAGTGCTCGGCAGCTGCGCGATTCGCCAGATGGCTCGCGCGATCTGCTCGGCGTGTGCAGGCTGGCGTCGCTCGCCTGCGAACCACTCCACGCGCTCGCTGGTAGCGCTGGCCGCTCGGATACGTCGTGTGCTTGCGTCGGCTGGTTCGAGCGACACCAGCAGTGGCAGCCGTACGACCGCACCGGCTGACGTCGCGACCTTCCGTTCCGCTTCGACCTTCCAGCGTCCGTAGTCCCAGACCGGACGTGGGTCATCGTCTTCGGCGCACGGGCTGCCATCGCCGGAGAAGACCGCATCGGTCGACAGCAACACAACTGACGCGCCAACATCGCCCGCACCCGCGACGACCGAGCCGGTCGCCGCAACGATGCTCGCGCGGTCACGGGCGTAGGCAGCATGAACCACGAGATCCGGCCGAACCCTTGCCAGCAGCCACCGCGTCCGTTTGGCCTCGCGAAGATCGACCCGCACGACCTGAGGCCAGTCGACCTTGCCCCTCCATGCCGCAGCAACGACCTCCAGCGACCCAGGGGACGTTCGAAGCAACCACGATCCCAAGAGCCCAGACGCGCCCGTCACCAATGCCCGCAAGGCGCACCCGTTCGCCGCTCCGCCCAACGCCACAGCCGACAATAGGGCAACACGGTCGTCGGCGGCTGCTGCTTGCGACGTCGGGCCGAAACGTCGACGAGCTCAGCGAGTCGAACGCACCGGTGAGCGCTGCAGCCAGCAGGCGATACCGGGCGTTGCGCACTGGTTGCGATGGGGTTCGGTGCCGGTTGGTTCTCCGATGTCGAGCTCGGTGGCCGTGGCTGGACTTCCACCGGGAGTCTGGTGGTCGAGGACCGTGTGGGGCGATGCCGGTGAGGATTCGGGTGAGGCTCGTTGTCTGGGGAGGTAGCGTTCCGGATGGCGATGCGGGAGTGGCTTGGACAGGGGGCACCGGTGCCGGGTGGACCGATCGATCATCGTCCTGATGTCCGGCTCGGCTGGGTGCTCGGGGCGGTCGTCGTGGTTGCTGCGCTCGCACCGGTTGTGGTCGCGCTGGTGTTCGGTGACCGGCTCCCGGGCGAGGTTCCCCGCCACTACGGCGCGGACGGCCGCCCCACCGCGCTGTGGCCGTTGTGGATGTCGGTGACCTTCCTGAGTGTCGTGACGCTGCTGGTCGCCGGCGGGTGTGCCGCTGCCTGCGTGCTGCTGCGTCAGCCGCTGGCGATGCGGCGCATCCTGGCTTGGGCGGTCACCTGGGTCGCGGTCCTGCTCGGGGGCATGAAGGTGGGTGCACTGCTGCGGCTGGTCGACACCACCGATCCGATGACGTCCGGATCGATCAGCACCAGCATGGGGATCGCGCTGGCGGCCGGCATGCTGCTCGGCCTGCCCGTCGCGGCACTCGCCCGCGAACAGCCCCACGGCCGCATCGCACCCGGACCGCCCCCCGCCCACGCGGTGCGCCTCACCACTGCCAACGCCATCGACTGGCGGTCAGCACCACTGACCAGCCGGGCACTGATCATCGTGCTCGCCAGCATCAGCCTCCTACTGCTCGTACCGGCCTTCATCGTCGGTCCGTTCGATGAGGGCCTCTGGCTGCTGCTGCTTGCGATCGCCAGCGTCGCACCGGCGCTGCTGTTCGCCCGGGTCCGCGTCCACATCGAAGAGCGCGGACTCGATCTCCGTGGACTTGGCTTGCGACTGGTTCACGTGCCGATCGCCGAGGTGGCCCGTGCCGAGGTCATCGACCATCTCGATGCGTTCTGGGAGTTCGGCGGTTGGGGCCTGCGGGTCGACGTCCACGGCCGCACAGGGATCGTCAGCCGCGCTGGCGAGGCGCTCCGGGTCGTACGCGGTGATGACACCGAACTGCTGATCACCGTCGACGACGCCGCGACCGCGGCGGCCACGCTCAACACCCTGGCCGATCGCCACCACCAGACCACGACCCCCTGACACTGACCACCTCACCGTGGCTGACGCCCCCGCGCCGGTGCCCAAGCACCCGACCCGCTGCAGAAGCTGAACAGACAGCGTCGCGCTGCGCTCGCGCGCCACGGGAGCAATCGCCACCGCCATCAAGTGGAAATACCGGGCGTTGGTCACTAGTGCGGTACGACCGCCCCGAAAGCCGTTCTTTCGCTCGGGCACCACGACCGGGTCGCCGGCTCGCGGGGTCGACGAGGTTCAGCGCATCGTCACGGCCGGGGAGCGATTCGTCAGAGGTCCAAGAGGTCGGCGAGGATCTCGCGCATCTGGTTCAGCACCTGCGGGCCAACGTTGCCGACCGGTTCGGCGAGCCGTTCGACGGCGATCGCCCTGATGTGCTGGCACTGAGCCGCCGAGACCACCGCAAGCCCGTTGTCTGGATCCGGCTCGATGGGCACCTCGGATCGGTAGCCCCGCAGCGTGGAGGTCAGCGGTACCACCTGTGTCACGCTGGGCCCCTGGTCGAGTACCGCCTGCGCGGTCACGACCACGACCGGCCTTGCGAAGCCGGCTTCCCGCCCCCGTGGCTCGCCCAGGTCCGCGAGCTGGACGTCACCGCAACGACGCATCGAGCCACTCGGTTTCACCGTCTTCGAGCGGCGCCGCGAGCTGCTCGCCCATCTCCTTCTGACGAAGCGCCCGCAGCGCCGCTGCGGCGACCTCATCGATGGTTGCACCACGCCGTTGCGCCTCGCGGCGGAACCCGTCGTGGGTGCGGTCAGAGACCCGGAGCATCTTGGTAGCAGCCATACCGGCAGTATACGGAATCGTAGACGCTCGTCCAGCGGGCCGCTGCGCCGGTGCCTGCCCCGGCACGACCGGCCGGCCCGCGCGGGTGGCAATCACGACGCCTCTACCGGTTGCTCGGCGTGACATCGGGGAGTGTGGTTCGTTGCTGTGGGCAACCACACGGCCCTTACCCACGTGCAGCGCTCATCACCCGGAGCCGTCGCGTTGAGCGGGACGGTTGATGCTGGTCAGGCGACACGCGCCTCACGTGCTCGGGCGAGGTCGTAGTCGCCTTGGAGGCGCATCCAGAACTCGGCGGAGGTCCCGAAGGCGTCCGCGAGCCGTATTGCGGTGTCTCCGGTCACGGAGACGTGCGCGTTGACCAGCCGTGACACGCGCCCGGCATCGACGCCCATGGCCACGGCAAGCTCGGCAGCGGTCATGCCGCGCTCGGCGAGTTCATCGGCGATGTGCTCGCCCGGGTGGATGGCCAAGCTCACCTTCGTCGTCATCGTGGTTGCCTCTCAGTGGTAGTCCTCGATCGTCACATCGAGTGCCCGGTTGTTCTCGATCCGGAAGGTGATGCGCCACTGGTCATTGATGCGGATCGAGTAGCTCCCGGCCCGGTCGCCTCTGAGCTTCTCGAACCGATTGCCCTTCAGGGCGCTCAGGTCGCGCTGATCGAGAGCAGCCTTGATCCGATTCAGTCGCATGAGCGCCTGCTTGTCGAAGCCTTTCCCGTAGCTGATGCCCTCGAGGTGGAGCTGGCGCGTGGCCTCGTCGCCGTACTCCATCTCCATTTGCAACCTCCCTTTACGACCCTACCCTTGAGTTGCGTATTGCGCAATGTGCAAGGATAGGCAGACCGAGGGTCTTGCGTAATGAGCGCGTCGACGGTTGGTCGAAGCGTCCGGTCTTGATGATCAGGTCTGGTCACGCGTGGTAGCGCAGCGTTGGCTTGCTGTAGGTCGCGTGCCGTGCGTGCCGCGGCCGGGAGCCCTTCGATGAGTGATGTCACCGTGTCCGTCCTTGATCCGTCCGTCGAACTTCGTCTGCACCGTCTGACCGGTGCGTTCCTGGCCGGCTACCGCAACGCCAACACCCGCACCGCCTACCTGCAGCAACTGCACCGCTGGTTCGCGTGGTGCACCGCCCACCAGCTCGATCCCCTCGAGGTCGAACGAACGCATGTCGAGCTGTACCTGCGCTGGTTCGAACGCCAGGTCGGCTCGATCAACACCGTCTGCCACGGCCTGTCCGTGCTCGCGTCGTTCTACCGGTGGCTTGTCCAGACCGGCCTGGCCGACACCACCCCGATCGCTGCGGTCCGCCGCCCGTCGCGGGATGAGACCCCGCGCCAGACAAGGCTCACCCGCCATGAGCTTGCGGACTGGCTCAACGCCGCCGAGCAGAACGGCGGAGCGGTCTACGCGATGGGATGTCTGCTGCTGCTCAACGGGCTGCGCGTGTCGGAGGTGTGCGGCATCGACATCGACGATCTCGCCGAGGAACGTTGGCATCACACGGTCATCATCCATGGCAAGGGCGACAAGGACGCCACCATCCCGCTCTCGCCGAGGACCCGTGCCGCGGTCGAACAGGCCGTCGACGGCCGTGACGACGGCCCGTTGCTGCGCAACCGGTGGAACAACCGCATGACCCGCAACAACGCCGCCGCCGCAGTCGCCACCCTGGCAACCCGGGCCGGCATCAACAGGCGGATGACGCCACACACCCTTCGCCATGCGGCGATCACCGCCGCGCTCAACGCCGGCGCGCACCTCCGCGACGTGCAGGACTTCGCCCGCCACGCCGATCCCAAGACAACGATGCGCTACGACCGCAACCGTCACAGCCTCGACCGCCACGCCACCTACGCCATCGCCCAATACATCGCCGGATCCGAGTAGCCATCACGGGCGTTTTTTGGGTCTTCTGACGGTCCCGTGGGTCATGAGGCCGTCGCCCAGGGCAGGTCGGGTGCGAGGTCGGCACGGTCAAGCATGATCATGGTGATGAACGCCTGCGGGTCCTGGAACCCTCGGGCA
>PWYR01000069.1 GCA_003567775.1 Ignavibacteriales bacterium
CCAGAGGACAGAATAATGAAACACGATTTTCATAAAGGCTTCAGTCTTATAGAAGTGATGGTTGCGCTTCTGGTGCTGGCGATGGGAGTCCTGGCGGTTGTCAAACTGCAGGGTGTGCTGATTCAGAGCGCGTCCGACTCGAATCAGCGGGCGGTTGCGGTCTCTCTGGCTCAACAAAAGATCGATGATCTTCGGAGCTTTTCCGATAGAACCGGGTTTCTGGAAATCGACACCGATTCCGGTGGGCAAGATCCCCTGCTCCTCGCCACTGGTTCGGCGTTCTCCATTGAGCGTGGAAACTATGGATACAGTCTGCGTTGGGATGTGGAGGACTACTTTCATCTAACGTTTAATGATGCCGAAGAACCTGTGACCGGGATCCCCGGCGATGGCAATATCCCGGCGGACGCCACGCCTGACTTCAAGGTGGTCAATGCGTTTGTGGCGTGGCAGGATGAAAGCGGCAACGAACAGGAAATCAATCTCGAAACCATCATCGATTTCTACATTCCTGCCCAGACTTCACTATCTGGACAACAATCGCCGGGTGGGGTACCGCCACGAGCGTCCTACACCCCCGAGCTCGCCCCTGACGTAATTGATATCAGCGTCGATACTGGGGAGGGAAGATTCAGGCAGACCAGCAAGCCCCTACCTGACGCCGTCAGAACCGGACAGAACGAGAACACGATTGTCAGCTTCGAAGTCATGACCTATCAGGAAAGAGACGGCTCCAGTGACTTTTTTACCAACCGACAGGAAGAATTTGTCACTGTGGATTGTAATTGCCAGCTATCGGCAACCCCTGGTCGTGCAATGACGCCTGCCCATGTCGTCTGGGCTGGTAATGAGCGGTTTGACGTCAAGGGGCAATGGGTCACCAAGCAAACGGCAGTGGAGGTGAACAACTCCAATGCGGCAGAGGAACTCTGCTCGATCTGTTGTCGGGATCATCACGACGATGATGCGTCACCGGTGAAATATGTGCCTGGCACCAGTTCGGGCAATCACACCCACTACAAGGCGGATGGTACGGTGGCCCAGGCTGGTGACATTTATCGAGAATCCTGCAGAATGAAACGCGTGGATGGCATTCTGCGTGTTTTCCAGGACTGGCATCTGCGCGACATTACCATTCTGGACCGTTTGCAGTTGTCCGATGGCCAGCAACTTCAGCTCGATTATCAGGAGTATGTCGAGAAGCTGATTCTTGCTGAAGTGGCGGGCGAAGGCTCGGCGGAAAAGCCAACAAGAAGAACACCTGTGGAGATCAACGAAGGCAGCGGACGGCAACTGCAAAGTCGCGGGGTGTATATCGACCGTGTTTATGACCTTGACGGCAACTACAATCCGCAAAGCTACAGGGATTTTGTGGGCAACGCTGGTAATGTAGACCGTCTGGAGAAGGTTCCTTTTGCAGAGGTGAACTTGACTCAGCTATCGGTCTGGCAGTCCGCTCAACCGACGACCGTGTCGGTTTCCAACGAACCGGTTGCAACCATCGCGGATCCGGATAATGACTACTATGGCACCTACAGCCGCGGCTGGGCCACAGCGCTTGAACAAACCACCGGCGTGGAAATCAACACCACCATGCGAACGAACAACGACGGGTTCACACAAGTGACGACGACCTCGGGTCCAGAAAAAGGAGACACTGTTACGGTGGCGGCAGGGCCGCCAGGTGAAGAAATCACGATTACAGGTACATACTCTATTACTTTCCCGCCTGGCAGTACAGCTCAGCCATCTATAACGATAGACCCTCTCCAAAGCTGCGATTTGCCGGAAGGTAATGAGTATCGGTGTGTTTTGAATTCGCCCTGGTCAGATTCAATCCAGATAAAGGTTGAGGTTACCCGCGGGCCGCAAGCTTATCGATGTTCGGGAGAGTCAGTAGCATTTGTTGGCAGGAACTTGCTTGAGAATGTTACCCATCACTTCGCGCCTTTTGAATGTACGCCGTAGTGATGGAGGAAGGGTCGATCTGCGAATGGGCGCTGCTTTGCCGAGAACCTTGAGGGTGCTGAGAGGGCTGGTCTGGCAGTCCGTTTTCCCGGTGCGCCGGTCGACGTCAGGATGACAGGGCGGTGGTTGGTCGAACTGGGCTGGGATCATGGTTGTCAAGCGTGGCTCGCGACATGGGGGGCGGGGCGGCGGTGACGACGCCCTGCTACCCGGAGCAGTAGGCCGGGAGGTATCGCTGCCGGACGGGTTTTAAAGGCCGCCGGTTTTAGGCGGAACTCGTAGGGTCACCTATCAGTCTCAGACCCTAGTCTTTCCGGCACCGCAGGAAGTGGCTCACGGTTCTGAATTGCCGTCGGCTAATGGCTACGGAAGGGAGTTGATCCCGAAATAGGAGTTTGTGGGCCCCGCCGTTCTGCGTTTCCATTCCAGCGATGGCTGATTTCACAGCCAGGCAGGATCGGTGAATCCGGAGCAGGAGATCGCCCAGATTTAATTCGACCTCGTGGAGAGGAAGATTGACAAGCCCCTCCAGTTTCGCCGACCGCGCCACCACATACCCATCCTCCGCCACAAAACAGTCAATCTCGTCCAGCGGCACCAACCGCTCCTTCCGCCCAACCGTCACCCGCACCAGCGGGACCTTCTTCCGCTCGCCGGACCGCAGTGACACGACCTTCTCCAGCGCCTTGCCCAGCCGCTCCCGCCGCACCGGCTTCAACACGTAATCGGTAACCGCCGCATCAAACGCCGCCACGCCGTGCTCCGCATGCGCGGTGACCAGCACCACCGGCACCTCCGGGTGACTGGTTTCCATCCGCTGCGCCAGCGTCAAGCCGTCGCCATCCGGCATCTGGATGTCCAGCAGCACCGCGTCCGGCCGGGCGCGCGTCAGCGCCTGTTCCGCGCCAGTGCCGTCCCCGGCCTCGGCACAGACCTCGTGCCCCAGTTCCTCCACCAATGCCCGGAGCCGGGCGCGGGCCAGCGGTTCGTCGTCGGCGATCAGGATGCGTAGTGTCATGGCGTGTCGCAGGGTTGGTTGTTGGTGGTGGGCAGCGTGATCCAAACCCGGTAGTGGCCGTCCTCCCGGCCCGCCTCGAAGCCGGCGCGGTCGCCAAAGCAGTGGTGCAGCCTGGCGCGGGCCTCGTCGCCGGCGGTGTGGGTCCCGTTGCCGGCACGCTCGGCGAGCGTGTTGGTGATCTCTACGCGGATGGTCGACCCTTCGCGCGCGACGCGGACCGACACCCGGCCGCCCTCGCGCGCCGGGGCGATACCGTGCTGGATCGCATTCTCGACCAGCGGCTGCAGCACCA
>PWYR01000155.1 GCA_003567775.1 Ignavibacteriales bacterium
AAGGTAATAAGGTTTTTTAATCTATTGATCAACTTCGTGGGAGTCCCAATTTCGAGGGAGAATAAAAAAGAGCCAAATGAAATACTATACCCCCGTAGTTATTTTACATTTGTTGTAAATAAATTCGGGGTCCAGATCGATACCCCCCTCCCATTCGACTGTATCAAATGATATGCGGACCCGTTTAAATTTATTGTAATCGGATAATTCCCGGAACACACCGAAATTTAGATATGGCTTCATATCGAGCAGTCCGGTTTCGCCATTGTCGAAAGCGATCGTAAGTGTAAAATCTTCGTTTGGAGTAACCTTTACCACAGATGGATACATATTATTTACTCGTTACTTAAGTGGATCAATTTTGAATGGTTGATCTCCATTCATAACTAAATTCCAATTTGCTAATAATTCCTCTTTATGAAGTTCTGCCCACGCTAATGTCAATTTCAATTGGTTATATTTTGGTGAAATTTTGTGCTTTGGTGGCAAAAATGGCTTTTTAGATTGTACTCATGTAATATAATTATTTCCGTGGGAGTTCCCCCGATTGTTATCGGGGTGGGAGAATATAGGAGCCAAAAAACGCTCCCGCAGCTACATATAAGTCAAATAAAATCAATGGTTTATATCAACGGTGTTTCACGTGAAACATTCACCCCCGCATATACACCATCAACACCGAAATATCTGCCGGGGTGACGCCGCTTATGCGCGATGCCTGTCCGATTGAGTGCGGATGCACCTTCATTAGTTTTTCCCTCCCTTCTGCAGATAATGATGTTAACTTAGAGTAGTTGAACGATTCCGGTATGATCATCTCCTCGTATTGATCGAACTTCTCTACCTGGTCATATTGTCTCTTAATGTATCCCTCATACTTTACTTCGATTTGTACTTGCTCGAGTACATCCTTTTGAGATATAAATGTTTGCACGCTTCCGTTTTCGTTTGTCGAGAGCAGAGTTAGTAAACTTTCAACATGCAACTCCGGTCGCTTAAGCAATTGTATTAATCTTTCCGAATGTTGAATCGCGCTTGAACCTATTTCTTCCAGATACGGATTAATAGCTTCGGGACGAATAGTTGTTTGATTCAAATATTCTCGCAACGCACCGATGAGTTTTTCTTTTTCGTTAAGTTTACTATATGTCGTTGCGCTTATAAGACCGAGCTTATATCCCGCCGGCATTAGACGCCGGTCGGCATTATCCTGACGCAGCAGCAGTCGATGCTCTGCCCGCGAAGTAAACATACGATAAGGTTCTTCGGTGCTCTTGTTGATCAAATCATCTATCAATACACCGATGTATGCTTCGGATCGTTTTAATGTAAACGGTTCTTTACCTTTTATCTTTAACGCAGCATTAATGCCTGCAATCAATCCCTGTGCAGCCGCTTCTTCATAACCGGAGGTACCGTTCACCTGTCCGGCAAAGTATAAACCTTCAACCAGCTTTGTTTCGAGCGTGAAGTATAATTGATGCGGCGGAAAGAAATCGTATTCGACCGCATAACCGGGTCGAAGCATCTCGACGTTCTCAAGTCCCGGAATTGTTTTTAATCCCTCGAGCTGTATCTCATCCGGTAGACTTGTGGAAAAGCCGTTTACATAGACCGTTGTGTCTCCATATCCCTCCGGTTCGAGAAATATTTGATGCCGGTCGCGGTCTGCAAAACGGTTTATCTTATCTTCAATAGACGGACAATACCGCGGTCCGATGGCTTTAATCCTACCGGTAAACATTGGCGATCTATCGAATCCTTTACGGAGAATTTCGTGAGTTTTCCGGTTTGTATAGGTGAGATACATTGGTACCTGTTCATTTGTAATTTCATCCGTCTCATGACTGAACGGTACCGGTGGATCGTCTCCCGGCTGCATATCAACAGCAGACAGATCGATGCTGTCAAGATGAATTCGCGGTGGTGTTCCCGTCTTGAGTCGCCCGCTTTCGAAGCCGAGCTTCATTAATGCTTTTGTGACGCCGGTTGCCGGTTTCTCATTGTACCTCCCTCCTTCTGTTTTGTTTAAACCGGTGTGCAGTATACCGTTCAGAAAGGTGCCGGCGCATAGTATTGCTGCTTTACAGAATATTCTATCACCGTTTTTCGTAACAACACCCTTCAATTGTGCAGCTTTTCCGTTCGGTCCGTCTACGATTATGTCGTAAAGCATTTCCTGTATAATGTCTATACCGGGAGCTTCTTTTATCCGGCGCGATGTCTCCCGTGAATACCATGCACGGTCATTCTGAGAACGTGGCGACCAAACTGCCGGACCTTTACGCGTGTTCAGCATACGAAACTGTATTCCCGTTGCATCGGCAATTTTTGCCATCTCACCGCCGAGTGCATCGATCTCTTTAACCAAGTGCCCCTTCGCAGTTCCACCTATAGCCGGGTTGCATGACAACCTGCCAATGGCATCCGGATCCATCGTCATAAGCGCAACACTGCATCCCATTCGCGATGCGGCAAGCGCCGCCTCAATGCCGGCGTGACCGCCGCCGACTACAACTATGTCATAATTTTTTCTCATCAGTAAGGTATTATGGTATTATATAGTATACCTGCTATTCCATATTTTTGGGGAAATTTCATTAACACCTTGCTTCAGCAAGGTGAAAAAAAGAACAAGTAAAAAACCTAACTCTCCAGCGCGGGCTGAAGCCCGGACGGGTGAAGGGCATTCGTCTTTTTTTATTATGTTATTTTTACTCTTTCAATAACAAACAATACAATCATCTACGTTCCACGTGAAACATACAACCTTACTTACCAATACAAAACTTGCCAAAAATATTGTTTAAAATATCCTCCGTCGTCACGACGCCCGTAATTTCACCGAGAGCATCGAGCGCTGTCCGAAGATCGACCGATACGAATTCACCGCTGGCGCCCTCTTTTAAACTATTAGTTGCCAGCTCAAGGTTAGCCCGAGCTCTGATGAGCGCATCACGGTGGCGCGAATTGGTAACCAGCACAGCCCCCTCCTGGTATGCTTTCCCGTTGGTAGCCAGCATAACCATTTGTTTCTTCAACACATCCACCCCTTCCCCGGTTTTAGCTGATAATTTTACAAAGGGATAATGTAAAAGCTTTCCTGTTTTTGTAAACTGTTTACCTGTTGCAATATCTATTTTGTTTAAGACAATAAGCGGGTTTACTTCGAGCTTTTCTATCTTATCCAATATTGAGTCTATATAACGAATATCGTCATCAGACATATTCTCGGAGTAATCAATGATCATTACTGCCAAATCTGCCCGTTCGATCTGCTGTATGGTTCTCCTTACACCCTCCGATTCTACAGGATCATCGGTCACACGTAAACCCGCAGTATCAATTACACGAAACAGAACGCCTTCTATATTCAAACTTTCTTCGATAGTATCCCGCGTTGTACCGGGAATATCGGTAACGATCGCCCGGTTTTCCTGTAAAAGCATATTCAGAAGCGACGACTTGCCGGCGTTCGGTTTTCCGGCGAGCACTACTTTAATCCCGTCGCGATAGACTTTCCCGACATTAAAGGATTCTATCAATTCCTGCAGCCGGCACATAACTTTCTCTGTCCGGGTAATAAAATCTTCGCGGCTTGCGAGTTCAATGTCTTCTTCTGCAAAGTCAAGCTCAAGTTCAATCAATGAACAAAAGTTGAGAATGTTGTTCCGAATCTCTTGGATCTCTTTTGAGAGTCTGCCTTGTAGTTGATCAATCGATGAGCGATGAGCCAATTCGGTGCGCGCCTGGATAACATCGGCAACCGCCTCCGCTTGTGACAGATCAATGCGTCGATTTAAAAATGCACGTTTGGTAAACTCTCCCGGCTTCGCGTGTCGCGCCCCTGCGTCAATCAATACATTGAGAATGCTCTTTGTAATAAGCATACCGCCATGGCAGCTTATTTCAACTATATCTTCACCGGTATATGAATTCGGCGACCGGAATACAACAACAACAACTTCATCGAGTACATTGCGGGTATGTCCGGTATCGATAATATTTCCAAATGCAGCCGAATGAGAAGTCATTTCTTTGATACGTTTCTTCCCTTCGAATAACCGGTCTGCTATCTCGAGCGCATCTTTACCGCTCACACGAATAACGCTGATGCCCCCCTCACCCACCGGTGTTGCAATGGCTGCTATTGTATCTTCAGGTATTATCATATCGAATTATCATTGAAAGTATACAAGCTTATAAGTTACATATTGTTTATTGATTTGGCAATATAGTTCCCAATATACTTGACATTGAATCTGTAATAATTTATATTATATGCTAATAAGTGCATATAAGCATATAGGACTATTATGAAAACACAACAAAGCACAACTTTTAAAGCGATTGCAGACGATACCCGGTTACGCATGATCAATCTTTTCGTTACATCCCGTAAACCGTTGTGTGTCTGTGAAATCGTAGACGCTCTCCGTCTGCCTCAATATCAGATATCAAAGCATCTTTCTATTTTAAAGAACGCCGGTCTTATCGATGTGGAAAAAGACGGAACATGGGGATATCATTATCTGATCGAGGATAATTCACTAAACAAAATGTTAATTACGTTTCTAAAGAAATATCTCGCCGGTGATGTCTTCGATGACGATATAAAAAAATTAGAGATGCGTCTCCTCCTCCGCGAAGACGGTAAATGTGTTGTCGGGTTCGTCGATGAAAAAGAATTATTTAAAAAATTAAAAGACAGGGAAAAGGAATTAGCAATAAAGGAATAACCTATGAACTCAGGAAAAACTAAAATCGAAATCTACGGTCCGCCGATGTGCTGTCCGGGTGGACTATGCGGTCCTGCGATCGATCAGGTATTGCTCGACTTCAACGAGGCAGTTATTAAAGTTAAAAAAGAATTCGACGGTAAGGTTTCAATTGACCGATACCTGCTGACACAACAAGGGCCAAAATTTATGCAACATCCGGAAGTGGTCTCACTTCTCAAAGCAAACGGAACAGACATTCTGCCTATCACCACTGTTAACGGTGAGGTAGTTAAGAAGAAGAAATTCCCTACCTATGAAGAATTGAAAAACTTTGTTGCAAGTTATTCGAATGGTAGTTCATAGTATTCTGCCACAAAATCACTAAAACACAAAAACTTCTTTTTTAGTGTTTTCGTGTTTTAGTGGCTATTATTTTTCTTTATTATTTATCAGTAACAGGAGCACTAATGCAACAAACGCAATACATCTTTTTCTCCGGCAAAGGCGGTGTCGGTAAAACAACTATGGCATGTGCAACCGCCGTACATTATGCAAAAGAAGGTAAAAAGACACTCATCATTACAACCGATCCGGCGTCGAATCTTGCCGATGTTTTCGAAACAGAAATCGGTCATAAAATTACACCGCTCGGTATTGAGAATCTCTGGGGAATGGAGATCGATCCTGATAAAGCAACCGAGGAATACCGGGAACGAATTCTCCAGCCGATGCGCGGGGTTATGCCCGACAACGTGATGACCGTTCTCGAAGAGCAGTTCCATTCTCCCTGCACGACCGAGATCGCATCGTTCGACCGCTTCGTCGATTTTATGACGACCGATTCGTCAGATAACGGCACACCGTACGATGTCGTTATCTTCGATACGGCGCCGACCGGACACACGATACGTCTGCTTGAACTGCCGGTCGATTGGAGTAAGCACATAGAAGAAAGTGCAAAGGGAAGCGGCAACACGTGTATCGGTCCGGTTGCAACCATCCAGGAAAATAAAAAGAAATACGATGAAGCAACCCGGTTGCTGGGCGATACCGAACGTACAAAGTTCGTCTTTGTATTGCAACCAGAGGAGACCTCGTTGTATGAAACACGGCGTGCTTCGGATGAATTAAAAACTATCGGTGTGAAAAACATCGAGTTTATTGTCAACGGTATCCTGCCGGAAGAGGTATGCGAACACCCGTTCTTCCGGAGCCGGTATGAGATGCAGCAAAAATATTTGAAGAAAATTGGGAAAATATTCCCCGTACAGCAGCGACGGATGTTCCAGCGCGACGGTGAGATCAAAGGTTTGGGTGCAATACAGCACATTGCAGCCGATCTGTTTCCACAGAACGGACTTGCCCCTCAGTATAGATTAGGCAACGGACAAGATGCAGGTTCGATCACCATTCAACAGGACGATCCCGACTCAATTGACGATCTGCTCAAACCGAACGGTAAAACAAAATCCGTTTTCTTCACCGGTAAAGGCGGGGTGGGGAAGACAACGATCTCCTGTGCCGCCGCGTATCACATCGCATCGCAGGGATATAAAACACTGCTGCTCACTACCGACCCCGCATCGCATATCGGTGAAGTGCTCGAACAAAAGGTAGGCGATACGATCCAACCTGTAGAGGGCGTAGAAAATCTTTACGCCGTCATGATCGATCAGGAAAAAGCAGTCGAAGAGTACAAACAACGAATCCTCGACGATGCCAAACAAAAATACAACGAAGATATGTTGATGGCGATGCGGGAGGAATTGGAATCCCCTTGCACCGAAGAGATGGCGGCATTCGATAAGTTCGTCAGCTATGCAGAGGGTGACGACTACGACGTAATCGTGTTCGATACCGCACCGACCGGACACACGCTCCGGCTGCTCGAACTTCCGTTCGATTACGATCAGCAGGTCGGATTGATGGTATCCACCAACGAACAAAGCGAAGCGGTGAAATCGGATACGAAGAAACGATTCGAACGTATTATTTCCAGAATGAAAGACCCGGAGCAATCGGTATTCAGCTTCGTCGTATATCCCGAGTCAACACCGATTGTCGAAGCACACCGCGCAATGCTCGATCTGAAAGATGCAGGTATCGACACGCAGTTCGTGGTGGCTAACCAGGTGCTCCATCCCGAATATTGTACCAACGATTTTTTTATACGACGTTGGAAGATGCAGGAAAAATATCTCGGTGAGATGCGCAGTTGGTTTAACGTGCCGGTAACCATTATGCCGCTGCTCGAGACGGAGATACGGGGATTGGTGATGGTGAAACGGGCGGCCGACCAATTGTTTAGTGATCGTGTAACCACGAAGACACCAAGTCACCAAGAAATAAATTAATCTTTGAGTCTTCGAGACTTCGTGGTTAAATATGACTTTTCGGAGTGGGCTCACGATTGCATTCCAACTTGATTAATGGCTGTATTATTTGTAACTTAATAATCTTGATTTTCGGGGCGTAGCGTAGTCCGGTTAGCGCGCCTGGTTTGGGACCAGGAGGTCGCCAGTTCAAATCTGGCCGCCCCGACAAGCAGAATATCACCAAATCTGAATCACCTTAGAGAAAGCAGAACCCCTGTAAACTTCACGCCAGATTCACTGCAAGTAAATCTGGCCGCCCCGACAATCATCCAATCATTCAACCACCCATTCGTTGACTCCATGTTTTCTCTCCGACGGTGGAACGATTCCCCACATATATGTTGTTAAATTAATAAACAAAATATTTCAAGTTTAAAATAATATAACTATGCAACTCAAAGGAATCCACCATCTAACGGCAATTACCGCAAACTTGCGTGATAACTACCGATTTTACACGCAGGTAATGGGAATGCGGCTCGTTAAGCGAAGCGTAAATCAGGACGACGTGAGCGCTTATCATTTGTTTTATGCAGATGCAATCGGCACGCCGGGAACCGATCTCACATTTTTCGATTGGAATATGTCCAAAGAGAGGCGCGGCACAAATAGTATTATTCGCACCTTCTTACGGGTGAACGGCGAAGCGGCATTACGGTATTGGAAAAACCGGCTTGAGGAACACGACATCTCAGCGTCGGATATTACTGAACGGGACGGACGGCTCACAATCGATTTTGAGGATCCCGAAGGCCAACGGCTTTCCTTAGTCGATGATGCCGGTCAGGGCGATGAACCGAAATCGTGGGATGCAAGTCCGGTTCCCGCCGAATATCAGATACGGGGACTCGGACCGATTATGTTAAGTGTACCGAATGTAGAATCGACCGATGTCATCCTAACCAAGTTTATGGGTATACGGTTTGTTCGTGACTACACGTTTCCCGGCGACGGTGAACCGAAGGTGCACGTGTATGAAATGGATGAAGGCGGGCCTCACGCAGAATTACATCTCGCCGTGGAGCCGGAGCCGGAACCGGCGCGGCAAGGTGCGGGAGGTGTACATCACGTTGCGTTCCGGACACCGGATGAAAAAGAATATAATACGTGGGCAAACCGGTTGAATGCAGTCGGCATCCCTAACAGCGGTAAAGTCGACCGGTACTACTTTAAAAGTCTCTATTTCCGCGAACCGAACGGGATCCTGTTTGAAATTGCAACCGACGGGCCGGGTTTTGCGGTTGACGAGGATCCCTCAACACTGGGCGAATCGGTGGCATTACCTCCGTTCCTCGAAACAAGACGGGAAGAGATTGTGAGTAATTTGAAACCGATAGAAAGTTAGGAATTAGATTCGCCGGGGTTGTCAAAAATGTAGGGCGACCAGACTGGTCGCCTTACAATATCGCCGAATATATGTTGAAACAAGCAAATAAATTCATATATCAATCGAAAGTATAAACTTTTTAGTCAGCCCCGAGAATTTTATTTATTCTTAGATTTTCCTGAACACCATCACCGCCCAGTTCAGGTTTCCTTTCTTTCCGTTCTCGATCCAGTGGTGCAGTCCTTTTTTCGTGCGTTCGATATAATCTTTGTGCGATACTTCAACCAGCTCGTCGTACCGCCGGTTGATTTCATCGAGCACACGGCTATAGTGATTGACGAGCTGCTCGGGATGTTCCTCGATCTCTATTTCCTCCAGCCCGATTCGTTGCGCAATTTCCCGATACAATTCTACCGAGCCCATCGATTCAAGATATAATCTGTCGTAGACCGGCTGCAAGTCTATACGTTTTCCTTTACCGTGCTGCATGGGATCGGTGCATATAAACACTCCTCCCTGCACAAGCAGTCGTGCTACTTCATTCAATACTTTATCCCGGTTTGAGCTGTGCAGGATTGAATCCTGCGACCAGACGACATCGAAGCTGTTGTCTGAATGCGGAACTTCTTCAAAGCTGCCGTCGACTACTTCAATGAGATGCTCCAGTCCCTGTTCTTTGTTCAGCATGCGGTTCCGGTTATTCTGTACCTCACTTAAATTCAGACAGCACACGTGACATCCGTATTTTTCGGCAAGATACCGGGCGGAACCGCCGTATCCCGCGCCAAGGTCAATGATACGCGTACTGGCATTGAGTTCCGGTATTTTTTTGACCATATATTCAACCGTTCTCCGGCTTGCATCGAATATCGGTTCATCCTTGCTTTTATACATCCCGATGTGAATATCTTCGCCGCCCCAAATCGTTTCATAAAAACGGTCGGCGGCGGAATTATTATAATAATCGCGCGTCACATCGACGACGCCTGAATATTCTTCGCTTTGTGTTGTACTTTTATCAGGTTGCATATATTCTTTCTCCGCTATATGAATGAAAAAATCCGGGTCATCTGCTTTGTAGGTCTCCTGAAAATCGGCATAGGTAATAATTCGCTGGAAGCCGACTTCCGTCATAAGCCGTCGGACATACTCCTTTCGCAACGGGAACATATTGAGATGAAAAACGGATTTATCCGGGAATTCATATCTAAACCGCGCCAATCCCGGATCGAGATATTCCGGTTCGGCTTTCACGTCCTTGCTGCCATAGTAATAGGTGTGTTTTGAGGTAAACCCTTCGTCGAGCATACCGTCGTAATTACGGTGATCGAGAATAAGTATGCCGTCGTGTTTGAGCATTGCATAGAATTCGGCGAGCGCTTTCCGGCGATCATGCTCGGCAAAAATGTGTGTAAATGAATTTCCGACGCAAACCACGGCATCGAATTTTTCGTGAATGTCGCGATTAAGCCATCTCCAGTCTGCCTGTATCGTTCGCAAAATGATGCCGCGCCGCCGTCCGTTTTCAAACGCTTTCGCGAGCATATCCGGATTTCCGTCGGCGCTTACTACATCGAAACCGGCTTCGACAAGACGAATGGAATCGAACCCGGTTCCGGTTGCGACATCGAGAATACGTTTGGCGCCGCGGACTTGAAGAAGTTCGATGAAAAAATCGCCGATGCTTTTCTCCCGCTTGTCCCAATCGATGAGTTCATCCCATTTTTCCACGAACTGTTGCACGTACTCCATCTGATAATGGTCGGTTTGGCGTACGGCTGTCGGTTTCTTTCCAAATGTTTGCACGTTCGTATCCTCCCTCTGTGCTCTATTAATAAGTGAAACTTCTATATATTACTATAGAATTGCGATGTATGAGTTAGTTTATAGGTATAGTATTGGAAACGTCATGGCGGGTATAACAATGAATACACTCTATTTTACTCTACCTCCGATTAGAAGAAACCTACATTGCATAGGTTTATAAAGATAACAATATATATCTTAAAGTCAAATTTTAAAACAAATTGCGCTACTAAATGCAAGTATATTTGCATATAGTCGCACTATTAGAGCATTTTTGATATTGAATATTTCGATTGTGAACTTCCTCGAGTTTTCCTATACCCTCAGCGCCTGATTAAAATCCTCTTTCAAGTCGTTAATATCCTCGATTCCGACAGAAATGCGTATCATACCGGGGGTGACGCCGTGCAACTCAAGTTCTGCGTCATTCATATTAACATGTGAGGAATAGACCGGAATGCTGACGAGCGTCTCGACGCCGCCTAAGCTCATTGCATTGATCGCAACGTGCAGGTTATCGACGACACGTTCGGCGCGTTCGGCGCCGCCGTTTACTTCGATAGTGACTATCCCGCCGAAGTGGCGCATCTGTTTCTTTGCGATCCTGTGATACCGATGGGATTTTAAGCCGGGATAGATGACCCGCTTTACCTTCGGGTGATTTTCAAAATACTTTGCGAGCGCAAGCGCATTTTCGTTTTGTTTTTCAACCCGCAGCGGAAATGTTTTTAAACTGCGGTGTAAAAGATATGATACAAACGGATCGATCGATCCGCCGAGGGATTTCGCCGTCTGCCGTATACGTTTTGTTATAACTTTTCTCGACGCGGCAACGCCGCCGATCACGTCGCTGTGTCCGCCGATATACTTGCTCGTACTTTCCACAACAACGTCAACGCCGAAGTTAAACGGTTGCTGGTTAACGATCGTTGCAAATGTATTGTCGATCATGATGAAAATGTTTCGTGATAATTTCTCTTCTGCATTATGGACATGCTTCACCAGTTTTTGCAGGTCAACGATTTCAAGCGTCGGATTGGTCGGTGTTTCGGCGTATACGAGCGCCGTATTTTCATTGATCAGTTTCTTTAATTCCGGAAGATCATACGGATCGAAATATCGAACGGTGATGCCGAGCTTCGGCAACTCATCTCTGAAGAAACGGTACGTTCCGCCGTATAACGACGGTGTACTCAGTATCTCCTGTCCGCTTCTCACCAACGAAAAAATCGATGTCGTGATTGCCGACATACCGCTTGCAAACAGTACGGCGTCTTCGGCGTCCATTAAAAGTGCAAGGTTTCGCTGTACATCGTCCGTTGTCGGATTATGATAACGGGTATACACATAGACCGATTCATCGCCTTCGGCAAATCTGACGGCTTCTTCGGTTTTGGTGAAACGGTACGTGCTTGTTTGATGAATAGGCAGACTAACCGAACCCGTTCGCGGGTGTATATCCAATCCGTGAATTGCCTTTGTTGCAAGGTGAAGCGAAAGCGGGGATTTTTTGTTTTTCATGGTATTGCTAACGATTGTTATTATTAAACCACTAAGGCACTAAGGCACGAAGGATAATATACGGATTATTTTTGTAAGAGTCATAGTTGGGTGGGGTGTTCCAATGGAACGCCCCTACGGGCAATTATACATCATAATGTTTAGACATTCGGGATGTTACCCCGACAAACAATTTGTTCGCAGCACAAAAACCCGCGTATATGTCGGGGTAACGTCCCTACACGTGCAAAAAACAATTCTTTTTAATAAATTGTATCTTTTCATTTTCATAAGCATTAATCGAAATCTATATGAAGCACATCTCTGTTGTGTACCTAATCATCTTACTACTGCCCGTTAATATTGCAACTGCTGCGGGAACGGGTGATGAAGAAAACCCCGGCAAGTCGTATCCGGTGTTGAATGTTCAGTACGTCTCTCAGGTTGCCTCCAACGGTGTTGCGATCTATTCTGCTCCTGCCCGGTGGATGACCCGCGATTGGATTACGTTCGGTGTTGTGGGAGGATTGACTGCCGGATTTTATCTGACCGACGGGTATATAAATGATATGATGCTTCGCAACAGAAATCCTTTTCTGAATGAGGTATCGGTGTTTGCGGAGCGGTTCGGCAACAGAGACATTGTTATACCGGCGCTGGCGGGTTTGTTTATTACCGGGTATCTTGCCGATAGCCCCCGGCTCCGGGAGATCGGACTCTACAGTTTTGAGAGCGCGTTGTTTGCAAGCGTGTGTTATCAGGTGGTTCAAATGCTTTCGCAGCGTAAACGACCGGGTGAAGGGAGAGAGTACGACGATTGGGGAGGTCCCTCGCTGAACCTCCGCGCAATGTCGTTTCCGTCGGGTCATACCACGCTTGCATTTTCGGTGATGACGGTGATTGCAAGGTTATTCGAGCGTGAGAGCACGATTATTCCTGTTGCGGCTTACGGTATTGCATCGCTGACCGCTCTCTCCCGGTTATACGATAATCGTCACTGGGCTTCGGATGTGTTTCTCGGCGCGTCGATCGGTTACTTCGTCGCTTCCGCCGTCGTGCGTCTCCATCGCGAGAGACCGGCGGCAATGCCGACAGTGAGTGCGGCCCCGTATATGGACGGGAAGAGAAGTGGTATTATGGTAGTTTTAGGGTGGGATTGGTGATTGCAATCAAGAGGGGGGGGGCGCCGGCTTGTGTGTTGGCGGGGGTGTGTTGTTTTTAGAATTTGTATAGCTTCATTATCATGCATCACATTCGAGTAAACACACACCCCTAGCCCCTCCCCCGATATTTATCGGGGGAGGGGAACAGCCCCACTTGCCTCCATTTGACTCGATTGTCATCTGCTTGATAGATTATCCCGATGGATTGAGATAATTTATCAATAGTTCCGACATTGCGAATAAATTACTCTTTTCCTGACTCCCTTTCTCCGTCCCGTCATGTTCCTTTTTCAGCGAGAGCTAAATTTTCACCGCACCCGGTAACGAAACCAGCTAAACCCGAACTCCAACCCCCCCAGCCAGCCGCGCGCGCCGTGATCGAGAGTGTTGTATTCGGTATTAATCGTCAGGTGATAACCGTCGAAGAGTATATTGTATGACAGGGAAGCAACCGTGTATGTGCGTCCGCTCAGTATCCGATGGATTTCCAGTTGCAGGTAATGCGTTCCCCAGAATGTCGATGAGTGGTTGCGGATTTCGGGATCGAACGAATTGAAAACTACATATCTGCCCTCGATGCCGGGCGTTATACCCCATCCGTCGAATTGCAATTCGGTCTCACCGATTTCCGGCATGATCCGGTCGCTGGTGTGACCCGCCGAGATCATCGGTGTGATCGCCCATCGTGCGTATTTATTTTGAAACATCCATCCGCCGCCGAAGCGAAGGTAAGAGACAAGCGATTGCGGGAAGTCCTCATCCGAAATGTGCCGGATCCCCGTCATAGAATACCTGCCGCTGGTATAAAAGTTTCCGATAATTGCATTTCCCCCCGCTCCGATGCGAAAGCTCCAGTCGGATGATGCGGCAGGCGCATGTTGTTGAGAGCCCGACGCAAGCTCAAAAAAGACTCGGCCGCCCTGCATGGAGAGTTCGTGTTTCTCCTGTGCGGGGGAGAAGGATGTTACAATTAAGATTGCAAGTAGCGTGTATAATAATTTCATCGGTTTATTATACTAAAATTTTTCACTGTTCTCAATGCTGAGTGAATATTTATCTATCTTAAAAGAAAAAGTTACTCTTCAAAAAGCGAAATCCATTTTTCAAATTTCAACTCACGATGGATTTTAGAAAATTCCACTTTACTACCGAACCATTTTATTGCATCCTGTGTATTGATTTTAGTGTGTTTATCAAAGAGATATGCGTGTACAGGTTTATCAAACCTGTCAGGTCTTTGGCGCCGGCAGCTTCGGCTC
>PWYR01000062.1 GCA_003567775.1 Ignavibacteriales bacterium
ATGAATTGCTTCCCGATGAAACATTCGTATATTATTTTTTAGATGAGAGAATACACCGTCAATACGCGGAAGAACAACGGTGGAGCCGGATCATACAGGCGTCGTCCGGGGTCGCAATTCTGCTTGCCTGTTTCGGGTTGTTCGGACTTGCGTCGTTATCGGCTCAGCGCCGCACGAAAGAAATCGGCATACGCAAAGTACTGGGAGCAACCGTTGCCGACATTATGGTATTGTTGAACGGCGGTTTCCTGAAACTTGTGGTTATCGGCTTTATTACCGCAATACCTGTTGCACTGTACGCAATGAACCGCTGGCTGGAGAATTTTGCGTATCGAGTAGAAATTACCTGGTGGGTATTTATAATCGCCGGTGGACTTGCTCTTGTCATCGCACTTGTGACGGTAAGTTTTCACGCACTACGCGCGGCTGTGGCGAATCCGGTCGAGTCTCTTAGGTATGAATGAACAATATGCATAATCTTAATAAAAATTTAACCGGCTAATTGCAACTTATTGATTAACCGTGGAAGCTGGAAACACATGTAAAGTGGAAGTGAAAGGAGATTGAACTCGATTTCTGACTGTTTTCCCCGGGCATTCACTTTGGTCCGGAATGTACCTATATTAGGTCGATCAATATTAAACCTGAGGGCAGTTTTGAATTTTTTCTCGAATAAATAGATGTGCATTGATTTCAACGAACCGGTTTTGCCGGCTTTGACTTCAATCGGGAAGAGATAATTGTTCCATTGAAACACATAATCGATTTCAGCGCTGGCGTTTCGCTCTTCCCGGGTCCAGTAATAAAGTTTCGAATCAAGATATGGCGGGGCAAGGAGTAATAGCTCTTGGCCGATAAATTGTTCCGCTAACGCGCCTTCGTTATTGGTCAAAATATCTTCCAATTTAATTAAACGAATTGCGCTCAAATGGTTTGCAAGTCCAATATCCAGGAAGAGAGATTTATAAACATTTTCTTTTATACCGTTTAGTAATGGAATTCGGTCGGCGTTGGTATGATGAACAAGATGAATCAAGCGACTCAACTGCAGACGTTGAAAAGCTTGCTTGAGATTTTCAGAGCGAACTTCACGTTCGACATTTGTATATTTTACTTTTTTACCAACATTACGCGCACAGTATCGAAAAACAGATCGCAGATGATCTTGTTGTTGTTTCGTTCCGTATTTAGCAAAATCGTATTGCAGTGCCGTCAGAATCTGACTATGGGTTCTTTCGACTTCAGCAAGTTGCTTTTGGGTTATATAGGTTTTTACTGCTTCAGGCATGCCGCCGACAAACAGATATACACGCAGATATTCCAAAAGTCTTTGGTGGATAACCTGACTGAAATCACGATTTGGTTCATAATCTTCGATATAGGAGATCAATTTCTCTTGCGACAGCGCTAAAAGAAATTCTTTAAAATTCATTGGATACATATAACAGAATTCGACTCTACCGACTGGCATAGAATAGTTCATTTCCCGTAGGGTAAAATCGAGCAATGAGCCGGCGGCGATGACATGTAAATGTGGATGCTTTTCATAGAAATATCGGAGTGAAACTATGGCTTCCGGACATGCTTGTATTTCATCAAAGAAGATAATTGTATTGCCGGTGGAAATAGTTGTGGAAAATAAAATTGCAAGTTCATCTAAAATACGATCAACATCGAAGTTCTTGAACAGCGCTTTTAGCTCGACCTGTTCTTCGAAATTTACGGTGACACAATTTTTAAAATGCATACGAGCAAATTCTTCGATCAAATATGTTTTACCGACCTGGCGAGCTCCTCTGACAATAAGGGGCTTGCGGTTCTCCCGATTTTTCCAGGTAAACAATTCAGAACTAATTTCTCTATACATTTTTATCATTATACTTGTATTTTTACATACTTATTGACAAAAGACAATTGTATTATAACAATTATTATGACAAATATCAACTATTTTATGGCAATATCTGAATAATTGTCAGGGTAATGCCATCTCGAATCGATTGGAGATGCGATGATAACCAACTACATTAAAATAGCATTTCGCAATATAGCCCGGAACAAGGGTTATACATTCATCAATGTAGCCGGTTTATCGGTCGGCCTGGCGGTTTGCTTTTTGATTATACTATTCGTGCGTGCGGAATTGAGCGTCGACCGGTTTCACGAGAATTCGGATCGGATATACAGGATCGTCAGTATTCCCGAAGAAGACGGTTTTCATCGTATATCGCCGATGATGCCGCCGTTGCTCGGTCCGCTCCTTGCTTCCGAACTCCCGGAAATACAACAGTACGTGAGATTTTATCATGCGAACGATGTTCTTATCCGGACGGACGAATCGCCGGACGCAACCGGATCGAAACAATTTTACGAAGATAAATTTGTGTTTGTCGATTCAACGTTCTTTGAGGTGTTCTCATTTACGTTAGTCCGCGGCGATATTTCACATGTATTAAATCAACCTTTTTCCGTCATCTTCACGGAATCCAAAGCAAGAAAATATTTTGGTGATGAAGATCCCATCGGTAAAACAATTAGCTATGGTGACGGACACATATTTCGTATAACCGGGATCATCGAGGACTGTCAGGAGCTGTCAACATTGCAATTTAATTTTCTCGCTTCGTTGTTAACACTAAATACAATACAACCTCAAGGAGTGGACATCAGTTCGTGGGAGGTCTTCTCCTATCCCACATTTCTCCTTCTGTACCCGGGTGCATCTCTTACAGGTGTCGAGGAAAAAGCAATTGAGATAATCCGGAAACATTTTCCCCATCCTAGTTTAGCGGCGCCTAATTTTCAACTTGAACCGCTTAAAGAGATTTATCTCATTTCCGAAGCGGAACGGCATACCGTTACGGCAGGCAGTATCCGGTATATTTTTATTTTTTCAACCGTTGCGATCCTCATACTTCTCATAGCGTGTATTAACTATATTAATCTTGCTACCGCCCGCGCCTCGCGTCGTACCCTTGAGATCGGGGTGCGAAAACTCGTCGGCGCCAACCGTTCCCAACTGGTGTGGCAATTCATCGGGGAGTCGGTTATTCTCAGCGTTATTGCCTACTTTTTCGCAATTGCACTTGTTGAGCTAATTTCAAACGGATTCGGCAACATCGTACAGAGAACCGTCGGAATAGACTACCGGAACGATTTTCCCCTTCTCCTGATATTATTTCTCATTACGATAGCAACAGGTATAGGTGCAGGCAGCTACCCCGCTCTGCTGCTTGCACGGTTCAAGCCGGTCGATGTTTTGAA
>PWYR01000108.1 GCA_003567775.1 Ignavibacteriales bacterium
CGGCAACGATTTTCGTGCCGATTCGACCGGCTTTTTTAACTTGAGCAGACATAAATACCTCCCTTTTAATTGTAATAATTAATATTCACTCTCCCGAACAGGAAATGTTCGCGTCGCCGAGAACGGGATCCCGGTTTCCGTTATACCCTGTATTACGACACGGTAGGATGACGGGATATCGTTTGTCCAGAATCTTACCTTTACATTTCTCGGCGGAATGTCGACATTTGGATCCCAGTGAAGTGTAATCCGGTTATCCGGACTTCCATGGTCTACAGGTAGATTAACACCATAACTTGGCGAATAGAACCGGACCGGTTGCTGGTATCCCTCAAAGTAAGCCGTGATTAAACCGCGTTTCTCGCGGGGTTCGACACCGCCGCCTGTCCGGGTTCGAATGACGAGCGCTCCTCCAGCTCCTCGTGCCCCCAGAATCGACACTTCATCAATCCTTCGCAAAACACGTACGGACTGAATGTCGGAAGTGGGTAAATTCAAAAGAAGATCCAAACCATCCTCGAAAATTATACCATCAAGAATGATAACCGGACGTGCACTTGACAAAGACCCGGTCCGAATACTGAGTTCGTTGCCGACAACTCTGACCCCGGGAAGTTGACTCACCACCTCACGCAATGGGAGTGTGTTTAAATGTTCGGCTTCATCCAGGTCAATTTGTTGCTGATAACCGGCACGCACCCGGTTTCGCAGAACAGCATCGAGCCAGTCGACCCGTTCCCTTTCTGCGGTTACCACAACCTCCTCCATTTCACCGAAGTATAAAAATTGCTCCAGGTTTAATTCCGTTGACGCCCGCGCTCTCTCTCCGGGCGATACTTCAACGGGTGCTTCTTCTTCATAAACAGGTTCGCTTTTGTGCGTAATTGCAAGCTGCCGTACCGGTTGACGATCTTCCGGTATCTGTATCAATTGCTCGTCAATTCTGAGACGGACATTATCGCTGCCTCTCTGAGTGTTGGCACGTAATGTAATTATTTCGGAGCCATAAATTTCAAGGCCGGTAAAAATGAATCTCCCATTCTCATCTGTAGTTGTTATTTCCATATGTTCGTGATCTTCACCGGTACTCAGAACGACCGTTGCATCTTCAAGCGGGCGGGCAAACCAGCCGCTGAGTACTTCGCCCGATATAGTGAGACCATCCTCGGGTTGTGATAACACTGCTATGTTTTCGATATTCAGGATATCTTCCATATCGTATGCCCGCCAGCCCTGAGTAAGTAAAAGGAGGTCGAGATAGTCGCCGGCATTCTCATCGTCGCTGAAATAGTAACCGGGTTGTTCAATATGTCCTTTGACCTCGGTCTCGAGATAGAGACGACTGACGATATCGGTTGCATATGGATCATACTCAATGATATTGTCGTCAAAAACAGAGATGCTTGCCGTTCCTCTGAGTACTTTTTGTTCAAAATCCAGAAGTTCTACATTAATTGCGGTTTCCGTTCTCAGACCGCGCGGAACATTCTCTATCCCCAGAGTTACCTGAAGTTCATCGACTTTATTTTTATTAAATGCAAGACGTTCTGCAACTGGTGTGCCGTCGGGACCGAGGAGAGTAAAATGCACGATACCGCTTGCAAGCAAATTACGCATGACGAATATTGATTCTTTCCATTCATTCAGCGTTACTGAAGAAATATAATAAACTTTGCCGCGGACATGGGCAAACAGGATATATTCATTCTCATCCATAATTCCGGAAGATCTTACCTGAACTTCGAAGTATCCCTTTTCGGGATAAATATTCATTACAACTCCCGACGGCAAGGTGGGGGGGAGGGCAAAATTTTGTCCGTTCACAACCGCATGATATTCAGTGCCGGCTTGCGGGAGAAAGTCTATTACTCCCATTCCGAGATGCATGCTCCGGAAATCTGTAATCCCGTTTCCTTCGCTGTCTATTATAGCGCCGTATACCTCTTTTCCAAGTCCGTCTGCGCCTATCGCTTTATATGCAAGACGGGTAGGAATTCCATCGACAAGGCGACCTCCTTCAGGAAAAAATTGAAGATCGATTTCATCCGTTCGAATGTCCGTGGACTCCTTCATATCATCCGATAGGACATTAATCTCCTGAGTAAATGTGTACGGGGCGCCGAAATTTAACGCCCATGCAGTGTATGCTCTAATACGAAACGTTCCCGTTTGGGCAGATGCGTTTGCAAGTGAAAGGACTCCGTCACCTCTTCCGTTTTCCAACTTTACCGATATTCGTTCTGCAATCAATCCGTCGGGTTCGATAAGCTCAACATACAGTACCGAGCTGATTTCGGATAGAATATGATGTTCGCCGGCTACTGCATATGCAGAAAACCATATGAGATCGTCGGCATAATACCATTGGCGGTCGGTATGGAGGTGCAGCCGTTCACGGGGGAGATCCTGATGAAGCGCTTGAAACAACCGAACAAAATCGACCTGCATAGTGTACTTCTCTGGATCCATTGTGAAAGCATCCGACTGTAGTAATAAAAACAATAAAATGGCTAGTATGAAATTATACATTCTGAGGAATTTACTAATAACATATCGAATCGTTAATTAAATTATAGTAATTTTCAAACACTCGGCTAGTATTTAGCGTTCCTAAAGATCAGGTTGTTTTGAATATATTTATAGGAATCAGGGAATGCAATTAAATTGCACATATTCTAAATTTAACATCTAACAATTTTTTAGCGCACTTAATCGGTAATATTATAAAATAAATAGTTAAGTTTAACAATTTTACGTATTAATTTTAGGATAGAAGATAAATCTTTTAAACACTCTAAATGTATCCAGTACAGTAATCATAATTTTGCGGGAATATTTCTCCTCATTTTGCTTTATGAAAATTATTTTTCATGAATTAATTTTAGTTTTCGTAATTTTGGGAATTCGGTATTATCTGCAATGAATATATATCCATCTTTATCAACCCACACAGGGTGTTGATGAGGATTAAAATCAATATCAAGTATATCAATAATAGCGTATCTACCAAGACTCATATCTTTCATTTCAAAATATTCAACAACAAGTCGCATACCATCACCATCTGCTAAATAGGAAAGATGAAGCATAGTATCTAATTTGGTTTTATACATACCAAATGAAATTGAATGATACTCATAGTGAACATAATATCCTCTCATCGTTGGATGATATCCGCTCATATGGCTTCGCTTATGAAAGTCTTTTTTAGTGATGTGGAATGTAATACTCGGTTCTATTGCTTGATAACCGAG
>PWYR01000148.1 GCA_003567775.1 Ignavibacteriales bacterium
GAAAATTAATAGTATACTTGCACTGTTTACACACGAAGTACCTTAACATATCCATCCACAATTCAGGAGGATCCCATGGTCTCCATTCCGACGCTGTGGCTGCCAATTCTGCTCTCGGCTGTGTTTGTTTTCATCGCAAGTTCCATAATACATACGGTGTTAACCTACCACTACAAGGATTTCAAAAAGGTACCGGATGAAGATAAATTGATGGATGTGCTCCGGGGATTCAACATCCCTCCGGGAGAATATGCCGTTCCCTACTCAGGAAGTCCTAAGGAAATGAATTCACCGGAATATAAGGAGAAGACAAAAAAAGGACCGGTTCTGTTGATGAACGTATGGGAAACCGGCGATCCGGCGCTGGGGAAAAGTCTTGTGCAATGGTTCATCTTCACGGTAATCGTGGGTATTTTTGCAGCCTACGTTGCCGGTCGTGCACTGGGACCGGGTGCGGAGTATCTTGCAGTGTTCCGTTTTGCCGGAGTCACCGCATTTGCCTGTTATACTCTTGCAAGCTGGCCGGAATCGATATGGTTTAAACGATCGTGGGGAAGAACGGTCAAGGGAACGATCGACGGGCTGATCTACGCACTGCTTACGGCAGGAACGTTTGCGTGGTTGTGGCCCGGGTGAGCGTGAGGGGGATGCATGCTTGTCCGCCAAAGTTCCGGTGTTGTTTACCGGAACGTAGGCGGAATGATTGATTGATTGATTGGATGATTGGAAATCGTGTATCGGGGTATTACATTTGCGTGCCACATCCCGTTGCCCAATCATTCAATCAACCATTCAGTCATTCAGAACAGATAATCTTCTTCCGCAGGTTTACTTTTCACCGGCTTTATCTTTTCAAAGAAAACTTTGACCGGATTCGTCGCCCAGCTTGCCGCGTTCCTGATCTTTGAACCGGCAAGATTTTTCATCTCTTTGTACAGACTCTTTTGCAGTGTTCCCGTGATATTGGATGCGGTTGGATACTCTGCCGTTGTAAAGAATAAATGTTTCTTTTACCAGATTTACCGATGACGATAAAATGAGTATGGCATCGATAAAACCGTTTTGAGAAATTGCTGAACTATAGAACAGGCGATTCACGTACTTGTTGCGTATCCGGGCGGATTCTTTTCTGAGAATAGTCATAACCTTCTCGTATCCTTCTTTCGTCCGGGGAACCGGAGCAAGATCGAATCCAATGGATTTTAGATGCGGATTCGCTTTAAGCCGTTCAAACCGTCTCGGCAGTTCTTTTTCGAGATGCTCCTCATTCATTAATGGCGTCGGAGCTTTCGGGATTTTTAAGATCCGGTACACGGGTATGCCCACGAAATAAATCAACACTCCCGCTGCAAGCACAATAAATCCGTACGCAACATACGGATGCACGGCATGGAGATACACATACAGTTCTAAAAATTCCTTCGCTATAAAATAGATCAGGATGATGGAAAGAAAGGCGAGTATTCGTTTAATGTGTCGGAACATTGGAATCGTAGCTCTTTTCGTAGTAAGGAGGTTTAAACCGTTTCTCTTTTATTATAATGCTATCAAAATCAAACCGCAACCCCTATCATGCCATACATCCGATCAACCAATCTTCCAATCACCCCATGCCCTCACTCCCCGTGCAGTATATCCCGCAACACTTGGGGACAATCCGTCTCGATTGCATCTACACCCATTTCTATATAATGTCGCATTTTTTTCGGCGTGTGTACATCCCAGACAAATACTTCGAATCCTTCTTCGTGAGCTTTTCTGACAAACCGGCGGGAGGTTGCGAACCGATGCGAGTGAAGAAAATGGACGTCATAATCAAACACCGACCCGGTATTGAGACCGCGCTCTATTATAAGCCGGAGGAACGGGATCCTGAAGGCAAAGGATTTCCCGGCGGGTATACCCGGTGCATGTTTGCGAAAATACTCCACCGCGCCGTCTTCAAACGATTTCATAAGAACGCGGTCATGAAAATTATGCTCGTACACGAGATCGATTACACGCTGTTCGATAGCGGGGTAATATGGCGAACCCTTTTTAATTTCAAGCAGGAGTTTTGTGGTATCATCCATTATCGAAAAAACTTCCTCAAGGGTTGGGACAGTCGTGCCGGCAAACTCTTCGGAGAACCAGCTTCCGGCATCGAGCTGCTTGATCTCTTCAAGCGTCATATCCCGCACATATCCTCTCCCGTCGGTTGTTTTACGGACGTTTTCATTATGTAATACTACAATTTGATTATCCTTTGTTTGATGGAGATCGATCTCTATTATATGTACGCCGATCTCGATTGCTTTCCGAATGGCCGGCAGTGTATTCTCGGGTGCGAATGTCGGAGCACCACGGTGTGCTATGATTTTTACATCTGCTGGATGCCACTTCCCGGAAGAATTAAACATTTTACTATTACTACACGATGGAAGTATAATAATAGACAGCAAACCGCTTAGTAAAGTGAAGTATCCCGATATTCTACGGATCATAATTAAAATCAAGAGGATTTATGGTTCAGGGTTCATATTTCCCGTTCTATTGGCGACTCCACGGCGGAACGATGTCGTTCATACGTGCATATGCAATCAATTGGCCGAGATGCTCACCCGTATGTCTGGTAATAAACAAAAGAACGCCGCGTACCGTAGTTTCTCTCCCGCCAAACCAGCGTATCGTATTTTCCAATTCGTCATTGGAGATACTTCCTATAAAGACACGATGATACTCGATCGATTCCTGCAAAACCTTGATGACTTCATCTTTGTCCGTTACCGATTGGTCAAACATTCCGCGCTCAATCCATTCCGGAGGATCATATCCGATAAATCCGGGATACATATAATTCCCGTTTGCAAGGTGAAGGAATATTTCCCTGAAGGAACGGACACCCTCCGCGGGACGCCACGCATACAATTCTTCCGGTACGGCTTCTGCAAGTTGGACGATCCTATCTGCTGCACCGTCGAATACTGCAAGCACTTCCGCCTGATATCCCGAGATGTCTGTATCCTGACTTAAAGCAGATTGCGAGACAATAAAAATTAATAGAAAAATTCCGACAAATTTCATATGACTTCTCCCTGTTAACGTTTCGGTTACTGTTAATTATAACTTTCGCGATACCGGTCAAACCATCCCACAATATGAACAACCTTTCGGATCAAATTACTCGGGCGGGCTGCAATATAATGTGCAGCACCGGGAACCCGGACTAACATCGATTCAACCCCCTGCAACTGCA
>PWYR01000167.1 GCA_003567775.1 Ignavibacteriales bacterium
GGTATGTCCTCTTATTTACACTACACTCTTTTATTCATTGGATTCAACCTGTTTTACTGCTGAGTTGTATTTCGAGCGGACTCTTTTTTACAGAGCTAAACTTTAAGATTGAGAAACCTATGAGATTACCCTCTTTATCAACTTTTTCCATAACAGCATCATTATCCGTTCGAGTAAAATAGCCTTCTTTTCTTTCAAAAAGCACCTCCAGGTAGTCGGCTTCCTTATCATACCAAATTAGGATGTCCTTTCCCATACTCTCTCTCCTTTCTTCAAATGATCTGAAAAGTATGCAGTTATTATAAATTTTTTCTCTTCTATATCTTTAACTACAACACACATATATTTTTGAGTTACAGGCGTATTTTCATAATCCCGATAATATAACAGAATATCATCGTCACTGCGGGATCTGATTACAAAATCAGGGTTTGATATAGTTTCTCTAATTTTTTGATCCTGATTTTGCATTTCCGGATGTGCATACAATATGTGCGCTTCCCTCTGAGAGGTCAACTGAACATATTTACCGGAATAATTCTTAAACTGTTTCATGTAGTATAATATGCACTGAATGAAACAATATAACAAATTTGAACAATACTACACATCCTTAATTCAATCCCCGCCTGTCGAGCAACGGCTGTATCTCCGGTTCTCTTCCGCGAAAGTTCTTATACAGCGTCATTGCATCATCGGCGCCGCCGCGTTCAAGGATGTGTGTCCTGAATGCCGCTGCAGTCTCCTGATCGAATAGCGATGTTTCTTTAAATGCCTGGAATGCGTCCGCATCGAGTACTTCCGCCCAGATGTAGCTGTAATATCCCGCCGAATAACCGCCTGCAAAAATATGGTTGAAGTAGGTGCTGCGATGGCGGAATTCAATCTCGGGTATTAAGCCGATCGCATTGCGGGAATTCTCTTCGAATGCATTCACATCCTCGATGTGCGCCCCGGTCAGCGTGTGGTAATCCATATCGAGAAACGCCGACGCAAGGTACTCGGTTGTCGCAAAACCCTGATTAAATAGCGCGCTTCTACGAATGCGATCGATGAGATCATCCGGGATAACTTCTCCGGTTTCATAGTGACGGGCGAACATTTTCAGCACCTCCGGTTCCGCCGCCCAGTTCTCCATTACCTGTGAGGGCAGCTCAACAAAATCGCGAGGGACGGCCGTTCCCGACATGCTGTTATATTGACAATCCGAGAGCAATCCATGCAGCGCATGACCGAGTTCATGAAAAAATGTCGTCAACTCATCATACGTCAGCAATGCGGGTGTATCCGCCGACGGACGCGAAAAGTTATACACTGTTGTTATGACCGGATGCACCATCTCTCCTTCGGGAGTTCTGGATTGTTTCCGGTAGCTGTTCATCCATGCTCCCCCTCGTTTACCGGGACGGGGATGAAAATCAAGATAGAGAATTCCGATGTAACTTCCGTCGGCTTCACGCACTTCATAGACATATATTTCTTCATGATATTTCGGTATATCGTCACGCTCGATGAATTCCAAACCCCAAAGTTTATTGATCAAACCGAACACTCCGTCCTTTGCCCGGTCAAGGGAGAAGTACGCACGGATCATTTCTTCATCGAGATCATATCTATCGGTGCGGACTTTCTCGGCATAGTACCTCCAGTCCCACGACTGTAACGTAAAATCGCCGCCCTCACGATCGATCATTTCCTGAAGCATGTCCCTCTCTGCCTTTGCATTTCGAAGCGCCGGTTCCCATAACTGATTTATCAGTTCGTAAACTCCCTCGGGGTTTTGCGCCATATTTTCTTCGAGTATAAAGTGTGCGTGTGTGTCATATCCCAATAAATTGGCTCTTTCAAGGCGCAACGCTACGATCTCTTGAATTATCTCCTTGTTATCATATTCGTCGCCGTTATTGCCTTTGCTGATAAAGCCGCGCTTCACTATCTCCCGAAGGTCTCTTCGCGATGAATACTGCAGGAACGGCATTGCACTCGGTACGTGCAATGTGATCAACCATTTGCCTTCGTATCCGGCTTTTTCGGCGGCGTCGGCTGCCGATGCAATGACGGACTCCGGCAAGCCCGCAAGATCATCTTCGGTTTCGAGCACAAGCTCAAATCTGTTGTTTTCGGCAAGAACGTTATCGCTGAATTGCAGCGTGAGAACGGAGAAGCGTTCGTTTATTTCACGGAACCGCTCCTGTTTCTCTTTAGGTAAATTCGCGCCGCCGCGGACAAATAATTTATACGTTTCGGAAAGAAGCTGTTTCTGTTCCTGATTCAGATCGAGATCATTTTTCTGAGCGTATACAGCTTTAATACGGTCAAAGAGATCGGGATTCAGCATGATATCATCCCAGTGTTTTGATATCATCGGAGCGGAGTCGCGTGCAATCTGCTGTATATCGGGTGATGTGTTCGCCGATGTCATGTTCGAAAAAACCATACGCGCGCGGCGTAATGTTTCACCGCTGTATTCAAGCGCTTCGATTGTATTTTCGAAAGACGGCGTATCGGGATTTGCAACGATCGCATCAATTTCTTCTTTGTGTTGTTCCATACCGGTTTTGAACGCCGGCATATAATGAGCGGGTTTTATTTTATCGAACGGCGGTACACCGTGCGGTGTATCGAATTCAGTCAACAAAGGATTATCCATATCCGTTGTACACCCTGCAATTCCGATAACGAATACAAAAAGAAAAATTAAACATGATTTCATGGTATATATTCTCTCGGTTTGTGAATATGATCATATATGAGATGCCTCTTAACCGGTGGGTTGTTCCCATCAGTGATTAATTTTGGTAACTATTAATATCGAAAAAAGGAATGAATGATACAAGGGTTACTCGAATTCCATTGAATAATTCAGTAAAACTTCGGGCTCTGCATTCCAGACAAAAGCGAGCAAACAAGGAGCATCCGGGCCGACGGTCAGTGCATGTTTTTTACCGGGATGATTAAACAAGAAATCCCCGGGATTTAATTCTTCGGTGTTATTCTGGATAACCCGTCCGCTTAAACAGAGATACGATTCTTCGATACCGGGGTGCCGGTGATCGGGGTAGTGACAACGTGGAGCAAGCAAGACAAAACCGAGAATCAGTTTATCGCTGTACCTGTTACCGTCCGGACCGAGGACTTCGGTGTATGCATATGATTCGTACAAATGGGCGGGTATTGAAGGATATCCGAAATCCCATCTTAATGCGCGA
>PWYR01000128.1 GCA_003567775.1 Ignavibacteriales bacterium
CCAATAACCATTAACTAACGATTACCATTTTACACAGTATAACAAAATAATACAAAAGCCGCAAAGTACCACTAAAGACCAATAAACAAAATGCAAAAAAAGAAATCCAGAATTGTCGCAGGCATTATGTCGGGCACGTCGCTTGACGGCATCGATTGCGTGATAATGCAAATCCGCCGGAAGAACGACGCCATCGTATGGAAACTACTTACCCACGTTCATAAAAAATTTCCGGTAAAATTAGCCGGGGCGCTTCGCAGAAATTCCGACCCTTCGACATCACGGGTTGATGAAATAAACAATCTTAACCAGGCGCTTTCATATCATTACGCGGATGCGGTAAAACGGGCAAGCTCAAGCTCCGGGAAGACAATCGACCTGATCGGTTGCCACGGGCAGACGATGTATCATCGTCCGGAGAGGGACCGCAAGTTCGGCAAACGATTCGGGGCAACACTGCAAATCGGCGATCCCTCAACACTCGCGGTATTAACGGGCATCCCGGTAGTCGGTAATTTCCGATCTGCCGATATAGCACTCGGCGGACAGGGTGCACCGCTTGTTCCCTATGCCGATTATATTCTCTTTCGGAACGCCGCGATATCACGGCTGCTTATTAACATTGGCGGCATTGCTAACTTTACATTTCTTCCGCGCAATCCGAATCCATCCCGTATTATCGCATTCGATACCGGTCCGGGAAACATGGTAATCGACGCACTTATGAAAAATTATTTCGGCAAGAACTATGATAAAAACGGATCGACTGCCCGAAAAGGCACGGTAAATGAAAAGCTCTTTATGAAACTCGTACAACATCCATACTTGCGGCGCAAACCGCCAAAGTCTACCGGACGCGAGGAGTTCGGCGGGCTATTCCTGAAAAAGCTCAATAAATATATACCGGCTGACTGTTCAAAAGAAGATGTTATTACAACGGTTTCGGAATTCACTGCCTGGTCGATATTCTATTCTTATTCGCAATTTATTCCCGCGAAAAAACTCGCAGATGAAGTGATCGTGAGCGGCGGTGGGGCGAAAAATAAATACATAATGGAAGCATTGCGTGAATACTTCGAACCCGCTCATGTGATAACTTCGGACGACGCCGGCTTACCCGTCGGAGCAAAAGAGGCAGCTTGTTTTGCCGTTCTTGCAAACGAAACGATCGAAAAAAGACCGGGAAATCTCCCGTCGGTGACCGGAGCTTCAAAAAAAACGCTTCTTGGCGTGCTTGCACTGCCGTGATAAAGTGGAATTGTAATACGTAATTTATTAATTTATATGCACTATGTTCGGACGATGTTTGATAGCATTGATTTTTATTCTTTTATTTAGTGTAGACGGAAATTCACAGACGGTACTGAAAAATCTGGTCCAGAATCCTTCATTCGAATATACCGGTAAGGACACCGTAAGAGATAGACCGGATGAATCGTGGACATTCGAAGCCGATGATGAGTCGGTAACCGGGCACGCAACCGCAAGCAGGGCTATCGACGGGTTCCGTTCGTTTTTAATAAGAGCGGAAAACGGTCACGGATATCTTGAAAGCGATCCGTTCGATGTTGTACGATATGAAAGATATCTTCTCAGCTTCGGCGTCTGTGGTGAGGGACGAATCCAAGCTATAGTTCGCTGGTGGCGGGAGAAAGACGACAGCTTGACACTACTCGAAGATGAATACATTGATCTACTTACGGTCAGGGAAGACTGGAGTGTACCGCAATTCAATGTCACCGCACCACGCAGGGCATCTGCGGCGTCGGTGCGTTTCACCGTTTTTGACGGACATGTATGGATTGATGATGTACGATTCAGATAATTATGGTGCAATATAACACTATGATATACATATTACGACTTCTTATCATCGTACCGTTCCTACTTCCTGCATCGGTACATTCACAATCAGATTCTGAAAACACGAGTTTGGTTACACCCGGAATTTACACACTGCATTCTGTGAAGTTGCAACCATATCCCGTCAGATCGGAATTAACCATTCGCCGGTTCGGTACAATGCAGGTTGTTCACCCCGATATCCCCCCCGACTGGACGCCGCCCGATTATGTAAAGCACTTCTCACAGAAAAATACCCCCAACCCTTCACGTGTAGCGACCATGGGCGCCGTCACAATCGGCGCCGGATTAGCAATAAATCATCAAATGCGAAATGCATGGTGGAGCGGAGATCGGGGACCGTTTCATTATCGGGAAGCATTCGAATACGCGCGCAATATCGATAAACTCGGTCACGTATATGGCGGATATCTTGCAAGTTTTATTTTTTACCGGATGACGAACTGGACGGGTATAAATGAATCCCGTGCTGTCTGGTACGGAGCATCGCTCGGGTTGTTATTTCAATTATATATCGAAACGCAGGACGGGTTTTCAAAGCAATGGGGATTCGAGCGATGGGATGCCATCGGCGATTTCATGGGTTCGGCGCTGTTCTTAGCCCGGTATTATTTTGAGCCGTTACAATATTTTCAAATGAAGTTCAGCTATATCCCTTCCGAAAAATTCAAAACCCGGCATAATGCAAGTGCAATCGAGAGCTGGATTGACGATTACGAGGGTCATACGTATTGGGTATCCTTCCGTGCAGGACAGTTTGCTCACGATAATTTCAGCGCACCGTCGTGGTTACGGTTGTTCAATATTGCGGGCGGCTGGTCGTTGGGACCGGAACGCGCCCATACCGAGTTTTATCTCGGACTCGATTTTAATTTCGAAGCGCTTCCCGGCAGTAACTGGCTGCTGCGTCGTTTGTGGGAGGGATTAGATCATATTCGTTTTCCCGCGCCCGCCGTTCGTATACGGCCCGATGGCGTGTGGTACGGAATCTATATATAATCTTCAGTTGATATAATGTGGGAATACATCCTTGTCTTCATCCTGTCCGCCACTCCCTGGATTGAAATACTCTTTGTGATTCCACCGGCAATAGCCGCAGGCTTACAACCAATACCGGTCGCAATTGTCTCATTTTTCGGTAACTATATTCCGATAGTCGGTATAGTATATTTTTATGAGAAGTTAAAACAATGGCGGGATGCACGGAAAACGGAACAAGACAATACTAGCACGGAAAAGAAAAAACCTGATTCACGAAGAAGAAAATTAGGACGCAAAATATGGGATACATACGGTTTGCCCGGGCTGGCGCTTCTTGCACCCATCGTCACCGGGGTACACCTC
>PWYR01000055.1 GCA_003567775.1 Ignavibacteriales bacterium
CTAAAATATACATATTAGACAGACGTATATACACCGTCTTATTGTTCCAAATTTTTATCCATGTTTGCTTCTATGGATATGAAAGATTTCGATACCTGAAGACCTCGTTTCTGTAAATCGTCAATTAATTGCTCGCCGTCTATAATTTGCTCTGGTAAGAATACACCCCGGTCGGTGATAATTTCATTTGCAATCATTAAACCAATTGCCGTGGTGGGATACGCAGTTGTTCGCATCATTGCCGTCATTTTTGTCTCCTCATCGTAGCGGTCGATCATTTCATATCGAAGGACCCCGTGCTCACCGTTCTTCACTCCCGATATATCGACACGAAACAACACTACATCACGATTAGCGGCTGATAATTTTTTCCGTAATAATTCAGCAAATAACTCTCGTGTTGTATGAATTCCTCCACCGATCATAACCGGCTCCGATCCGGCAAATCCGAGATCGAGCAGTGTCTTAAATTTTTCACAATGCCCTTTATACCGGATGGTTTTGTATGACAGATTATTAACCTTTCCTTCAAGAATTTGAGGCAAAAGAGAAAGTCCTCCGGATGTATAAAATGCTTCAAATTCGGGGTATTGATCTCCGAATGTCACCGATTCTAAACCGGTCATTGACGGGACAAAACACCGCTTTCCGTCCTCGATGATTTCTGCCCGCTCAATATATTCGTTTAGTAATCCTTCGACTGAAAAAATAAGTTGATACTTTAGCGGAGGACGCGGCTCTTGAGGTAATCCGCCGACACGCGCCTGAATCGAATCGACACTTTTAAATTGCTTGAAACCGGTCATTGCAAGAATGTTCGATAATCCCGGCGCCAACCCGCAATTTGGAATAATCGTGACCTCCTTGGTTTTTGCGCGCATGTGCATTTCAAGCTGCTCGCGTACAATATCGCTATTGCCTCCAAGATCGAGAAAATGTGTCTCTGTATCGATCGCAATAGTGGTAAGTTTAGCGTTGAACCGGTACGGCGCCGCACTGATGACGATATCGTACTGCTTAAAGAGTTGAGCCGTCGCGTTTCCATCATCACAATCGATCGAATGTTGTTCAACATTTCCGTTGAGTGTTGATGCAGTTTTTTCGACCTGCTCCCTATTTTGATCGGCAAGTCCGAGTGTATGTTCTTTACCGAACCCAGCAACATCATACGCAGCAGCACTTCCCATCCAACCGCTTCCAAGAACAAGAATTTTCATCGGTTTTCAATCTAAAGTATTAGTTTAAGCAAACGCCAAAACTTATAAAATAATAAGGATTTTAATGGGGAAAAGCAACTGGTGGAATCTTCACTTCAAAATAATTCCGGTTTCCAGACTCCAGAAAAGTAAGTCAAGTTCATCGAGCGGGATGTGAATACTGTCGGCAAAAAATCTGAATTGTTCTTCGATTTGATAGTACTTATTTTTTGATAGATTAGAAGGGAGATTATCGATCGCGCCATATTTATATAAATTCCGTAAAATGTGCCTATCAAGAATTGCAAGTCCGTCGTTCTTACCGATATTCCTCAGAAAGTGAGTTGCCTCTTTTAACCCGTAGCCGTCGACGATCGAGATCAGAATTTCACGCCTTTCAAATGCATTGACGGAGCTATCCGACAGGACTTCGTTTGCCCGATGAAATACTTTCTTCAAATCTTTTAAACGTTTTGCCTTGGTGTGATGAAAGCGGATATAATAATCGTTCGCGTGGAGAAACGGGAGAGGATCGAAATTGCATTCACGATATCGGTGTTGCTTTAATGTATGTACTGCTTTTTCTGCATTTAATGCACTTGTTTGCGGTGTAAGAAGACAATATACCATTTCATAGAAATATTCTTCAGGCGGTACATCCTGGAATTCCCTCAAACGCCGTTGAATTTCTTTTTTCCGTTTGGTATATAATTTATTTAGCTCAACTGCCATACTTCAGCTACAATTCTGCATACCCTTCTTTTAGCCGGTCCAATACCGGTTTGTTTCCTTCAAGAAAAGGTAGTGTATCGAATTCTACGGGCGACAACCAGCGAATTGATTCAAACACGTTATTCATCACTTCGCCTTTATAATCTTTTATTAAAAAATAGTGAACTTCAAAGACGCCGTTATCGGAATACGACTGGATTTGTTGACTGTACGGTTCAATATCCACTACAGAGATATTTAACTCTTCACCTAACTCGCGTTTCAAACATTCACGGGCAGATTCACCCGGCTGCATCTTTCCCCCTGGAAATTCCCACTGTAAGCCGTAACGTTTATTTTTCCCGCGCTGGCAGCAGAGAATTTTTCCACCTGCCATTATAATTCCGACAGCGACCTTTACCGGTTCTGAAAGGGGTTGACTCATTTTTCTATCGATATGCCGCCAAAATGTTTAAGAACGGACAACGCGTGATAGGTAATCCACTTACTCGGTTTACCGTATTCTTCGACGGGAGCGATCACTCTATCGTTGAGACTATTTTCCATTATCCAATATTGTCTGCCGCTTTTATCTATCCTCACTTTTTTCTTAATGACATCGAGCGCTTTATTAAACTCTTTATGTTTTCGTGCGCCCACTGCTGCAAGCGATCTCATAACATCAAGTATATCCGAATTATAACTATTCGGATAGCCAAACTCAAACCACCCGGTTTTCTCAAGGCGCCTGCCCAGTCCGGGAGATTTTTGATATTCTTTTTTCATGGTTAGAATCTCTTCACGAAGAGATCGCCTCCTGCTCACCGGAACACTATCGCTATACTCTTCAACCTCCTTTTTATATTTTTCATTATTACTCGGCACGTAAACATACACTTTTGTATCGCGCATTTCCCTGATCAGGATATTTTTTGCGCGTTTCATCGCCGGCGAAAAATGCTCTTGGGGAATAAAACTAAGCGCAAGCATAACCTTCGATAAGGTCATATGACATGTGGGAAGCAAAGAGTAATCCATAACGAAGCAATCCGCTCCATTATTTTTTATTATCCGTTCGCATTGATATTCCATCCCCTTCAGGACACGCTCGTCTGTTGCAAATCCAAATTGCATCATAGCCCGATAGAGATTTGCCGATAGGCAATGCACACTGTAAAAACCTTCATCGTCGGCGCGATCAAGAATAAACTCTATACCGCGCTTGATCTCGGGATGATCCGGGTTTGCATACAAATCGGCAAGAAAAGATAATTGCCAAAATCCTCCTTCAAACTTTTTGAATAAAAACTCACCCGGTCGCCAGAAAAACGGGGCTTTGGAAAGAATCTTTTTAATCGGACCGTAATCGTTGATTTTTTTTTGAGCTTCACGCACCTTCCCGGAGCGGTGAGTCTTATCAAGTAGATTGATGAGAGTAAGGTACACAATCGGATATACTGTCTGAGCACCGGTGGATTCAAGTAGCCAATCTATTGTAGCTTTCGATACTTTAAACATGCATGTTATCCCTGGTGATACATTTATCTGCCAATTTAACACACTCAAAAATCAACAATATGCCAAAATGTTTCAGCTTTGCCTTATCGACGCTAAACCACTGTAATTACACGACTTAAGCTAATTTTGCGGACGCAAACCACTGATTTTCCACCGGTTATCCACAACTAAAAACAGATATTTTTTACAACCCTCAAAAAATATATTATTAATTTTGTGATAATATTAAAAATTTTTTCAATATGCAAATTTATATTATAAATATTTTAATTACCTATGTAATCAAACCACTTTTTCTTGACAAAATCAAACGCTTTAGTTATACTAATCAATCAATATACTTTAGGGAGTATGGAAATTCAGCTCAAATACGGCAATGATATAGTATCGTGCCGCATACCCGGAAATGTGCGGTCTAATATTCTCGTATCTCCAACCGAAACGACGGCACGGTCTCTGCAGGAATCTTTAATCAACTCATTAGATAATCCAGTTGATTCCGCCCCGCTCTCAACTATGTTAAGCACTGAAACGCGTCTTACCATAGTTGTACCCGACAAAACCCGGCAATGTATTCTCGATCGGATTTTGCCGATACTTTATACCTATGTAACCGGGTGCGGAGTATCCAAAGATAGAATAACAATTCTATTCGCAAACGGAACACATCAACCGCAAACCGGGCACGATATGAAAAGTATGCTCGGCGACGATATCTGGCACTCGCTTCGCGTCGAACAGCACAATGCCCGGGATACAGGTGCACTTGATCATGTAACAACCACGTCACGCGGCACAAAAGTTTATTTAAATAAAATAGTGACCGGCGCCGATATTGTTATTACAGTCGGCGGTATATTGCATCATTACTTTGCTGGATTCGGCGGCGGATCAAAATTATTGATTCCCGGTGTTGCCGGGTATGAAACGGCAAAACAAAACCACAGTTACACAATTGATGAATCGGGCGGATTTCACGCCGGCTGCCGCGACGGCAATCTCGACACTAATCCGGTCTATCTCGACATTATTGAGGCAGTTCGGTGCATACCGAATGTTTTTTCCATCAATGTTATACTTGATTCTTTAAATAGACCTGCCGGTTTTTTTAGCGGGGATATTGTCACAGCACATAGAAAAGGCAGTGAATTGGCAGCATCACTCTATGAGGTCGCAATTCGTGAGCAAGCTGACATAGTCATTGTTAGCCCCGGCGGCGCTCCGCGCGACAGCACGTTCATCCAATCTCACAAAGCGATACATCATGCGTTTTACGCGGTAAAACCCGGTGGTTCGATTATTGTCACGGCGGCGTGTTACGACGGCATCGGTTCATCGACCTTTTTAGATTGGTTCGCAATTCCGTATGATTCACTCGGTAGTAATTTAGTATCATCCTATTCGCTGAACGGACATACTGCCTTATCGCTTCGAACCAAGCTACACCGCACCGGTATTTCGCTATTATCCGAACTTGATAATACGACAGTCACACAAATGGATATTAAACCCGTGGCATCGTTGCAATCTGTGCTTGACAGCACTATTCGATCCATAAACGGATCTCCGCTGATATATATACTCCCCTACGGCGCAATCACCGTTCCGGTATTTATTAATTAACTATAATACTACTATGATTAACGATAACATAGACACAATATACTCGGCGCTCAGAACAAACAAAATGTTTCTCACCGTGCCGACCGACCAATTGCATGAGATATCTTATATGTTTCGGTATACGAAGTATTTACCGGGCGACTTCATATTTCGCGAGGGCGATACCGATAATTCGCTCTGTCTTATAGCCGATGGAATGGTACTGATCTCGAAAAAAACATCGTACGGCGATGAAACCGAATTGGCAATTCTTGAAAAAAACGATTTCTTCGGTGAGTTAGAGTTGCTGGATGAACTCCCGAGATCGGCGACTGCAAAGGCATTGGTGAGAACCGAAATATTGAAGCTGGACTACGACACGTTCCATCTGCTGATCGAAGAAAATCATCTCGTTGGACTCAACGTTCTTAAACGGTTAAGCGTTCGGCTTCGAAAGACCGACGAAACTGTGATAAAACAGGTTGAAGCAACCCGAAAAAGCGCACAAAAACGAATAGATCTTTTAACTTCACTGTTCGAAGCAGCAAAAAAAGTAAACAGTTCGCTTGATCTCGATGAATTGCTGCGCATTATACTTGATACGGCAACGGAAGGTACAAACGCCGATCGCGGTACGTTATACCTGATTGATCACGAAAGAGATGAGATATGGTCGAAGATTATCAAGGACGAATCTATTTCCGAAATCCGTATGCCGATCGGTAAGGGAATAGCAGGTTATGTTGCACAAACCGGGGACGTTATTTACACCGAGGATGCTTATAAGGATCCGCGTTTTAATCCTGAAATTGACCGGATTACCGGATACCGCACACGCAGTATATTATGTATGCCGATGAAAGATAAAAACGGTCAAATAATCGGCGTGTTTCAACTACTCAATAAAGAGAACGAACTGTTTAAGAAAGAAGATGAAAAGTTTATTGAGGCGTTATCTGCGCATGCGTCCATAGCAATTGAAAATGCGCGCGTTACACAGGAAATGCTTCTGAATGAACGGTTTTCAGCCGTGGGTACTATGGCAAGCACTATATTGCACGACCTGAAAAGTCCTATGCATACAATCAAGATCTATACCGAAGCGCTCCGGAAAATATCAGGAAACGAGGAAGCGGTTACATTAGCGGATGAAATCATCAAACAAATCGACAAGCTGGTGAGCATGGTACAGGAAATTCTCGATTTCACCCGCGGTATCAGCACAACCAATATGCGGGAAGTTGAGATCGGCGAACTCTTTGACATTGTATTATCGTTCCTTGAGAAGAAAATTAAAAATCACAACCTCACACTAAACAAAAAACTTGAGTATACCGGTCCGTGCGTACTCGACCCCAATAAAATCGAACGGGTATTTTTAAACATCGTCAACAATGCTATCGATGCCATGAGCGGGCAAGGTTCCGGCGTCATAACCGTTACAACAAAATCTATAGATAATAAATTACAGATCATGTTTCGTGACACCGGTAAAGGGATACCGAAAGAAATACAGGATAAAATATTCGATCCGTTCTTCTCGTTCGGAAAGAAGCATGGAACCGGACTGGGCATGTCTATAGTAAAAAAGATAATCGAAGAACATAACGGCATTATTGAGTTCGAAACCGGGGAAGGCACGGGAACGACATTTTACATCTATTTACCGCTGCGATTACGTACGCCATTTTTGGACTAAATAACAAACAATCAACTATAAAAATCATTAAACCGAAACGGAGATATTATGGAAGAAGGATTACTTGCTATTGCAGTATTTGTCATTATCGGATTCATTTTTCTACTCATATTATTCACTTATTTCATCCCGGTTGGACTCTGGATTAAGGCGATATTTTCGGGAGTAAAAGTCCGCATATTCAAAGACCTTGTCGGGATGCGACTGCGGAATGTGCCTCCGACCGTCATTGTCCATTCGAAAATTACCGCATCGAAAGCGGGCGTCGAAGTTGACGTCGGTAAACTGGAAGCTCACTACCTTGCGGGGGGAAGCGTGCAGAAAGTAGTGCACGCACTCATCTCCGCCGACCGCGCGAATATCCCGCTGACCTTTGAGAGAGCAACGGCAATCGATCTTGCCGGTCGTGACGTGCTTGAAGCGGTTAAAGTCAGCGTAAACCCAAAGGTTATCAACTCGCCGATGGTCGCGGCTGTAGCAAAGGACGGCATCCAGGTGAAAGCAACAAGCCGTATCACCGTTCGCGCAAATATCGAACGGTTGGTCGGCGGCGCGGGTGAAGAGACCATCCTCGCGCGCGTCGGTGAGGGTATTGTCACGACGATCGGATCCTCGGATACGCACAAATTGGTCCTCGAAAATCCAGATCGTATATCACGGCTCGTTCTCGAGAAAGGACTCGATGCCGGAACTGCATACGAGATTTTATCGATTGATATAGCGGATGTGGATGTCGGTGAGAATATCGGCGCTAAACTGCAAGCCGATCAAGCCGCAGCCGATATGAAAATTGCACAGGCGAAAGCGGAAGGCCGCCGGGCTATGGCAGTTGCTTCGGAGCAAGAATACCGCGCCCGCGTCGAGGAAATGCGCGCCCGTGTCGTCGAAGCCGAGGCGGAAGTGCCGAAAGCTATATCACAGGCATTCCGAGAAGGAAAACTCGGTGTGATGGATTATTACAATATGCGCAATGTCATCGCAGACACCGATATGCGTGAATCGATTTCCAAAGGCGGAGAAGAGAAACAAAAACCTGCGACAGAATGAGTGAACGAGACGTAACAGAAAAAGATTCGGACCGCTGCCGGGATCCCGCAGAACATTACAAACTGGATGGGGAAGTATACGATTATTTCGTTGATCCCCATCCCGTTCAAGCCGATTTTTGGCGGCGGCTGCGAACCGCAGCCGTCCGCCATTTTAATATTCGGAACGGTATGTATATTGTCGATGTCGGAAGCGGCGGCGGGTGGTTTTCACGGATGTTGCAATCTCATCACGTGAACGTGCTTTCTGTCGATCTATCGTTTAACAATCTTAAGCACATTGCCGATGAGAACGATAGCACGGGCATCCTGTCGATGGCGAACCGTTTGCCTTTTGCAGACGAAACGGTCGACGCCGTTATAGCCAGCGAGGTTATCGAACATCTCAATAACCCGGGTTCGGCGATTAAGGATTTTATTCGCATTGTCAAACCGGGCGGACGGGTTGTCATAACGACGCCGTACAAAGAAGACATAAAAAAGCATTTGTGCATTCATTGCAACAAATTGACCCCGGCTAATGCGCATTTGCATAGCTTTGATGAAGAGAAACTAACGCAATTATTTTCACGCGGAGGCGCCAATGAAATATATTACCGGCGAATCGGTAATAAGGCATTCCTCGTATCACGATTGTCGTATATGTTGCGTTGGCTCCCGTTATCTGTCTGGCTACTGATTGATCGGATACTTAATTTATTAATTCGAAAACCCGCACATATAATTATTTATGGAATTAAAAAAAGAGGTGAACGCTGATGGATATTGCCGAACTGATCTGGATATTTATAATAATGTACGTCCTCTACCGGTTGTTATTCGCACCCTCAAAACCGCGGCAGCAGCAGCGGTATGATGTTCCTTCCGAACCGTCGTATGAGGAAGAAGATACAGCAACAAAAACCCGAGACGATATTCTCGACGAGATGCGAACCATATTCGGCGAGGAATCTACCACCCGAAAACCCCAACGGAAACCCACTCATTCACCACAACAACCTGCAGAGCGCGGGCAAACTGTTGACTCACACGGATCAAAATATGAATCCTATACGGGCGCCGATTTTATCGATACCCGTAATCAGACAAGTGAAGCGGATAAAGCCCTGGAAGATGTCTCTTTAAAATCACCCTCCCTTCGCGATCAAAAATCGGCGGAAAAACATTCATTTTACTACTTATTTGAGCACAGTGAGATCCGAAAAGGAATCATTATAAGTGAGATATTGGGAAAACCGAAATCGCGAAAACGGCGCAATATTTGATTTTCGGCGGTGTTTTTAGTATTTTACATGTTTGTATCATTCAGGCAAAACAACAGGGCATGTGGCGGAACCGGCAGACGCGCTAGACTTAGGATCTAGTGGGGCGACCCGTGGGGGTTCGAGTCCCTCCATGCCCACTGTATGGTAGTTAATAGTTATTGGTTATTTGTTCATTGTCTCATTCCGACAATTCGGAACAGCTCCCATTAACCATTAACAAATCACTATTAACCGTTTATAGTTAATGCAATATATAACTACAACAAAACCCGATAGGAATAAGTGTGGAAGTTAATACAAAAACAATAACAAAGACGAAAGAGGGAGCAGAGATAACGGCGACTGCTGAGGAAATTAAACCCCATTTTGACAAAGTACAGGAAGATTTCAGGGCAAAAGCTGAAATCAAAGGATTCCGCAAGGGCAAAGCGCCGCTCTCATTGATTAAAAAGATGTACAAGGATGCAATCGAGAGCGAAGCCATCAATGAAATCGTTAATCAGCTATTTAGTCAGGCAGTTTCAGAACAAAAGCTGCTGCCGGTCGGGGAACCGGTTCTAAAGAATGTAGAATACAAACCAGACGAAGATTTCACATTCTCCGTTGAATATGAAGTAATTCCTGAAATAGAGCTTAAGGATTACAAAAATATCGAAGTAGAAAAACCGGTTCAGAAAGTAACCGATGAGATGGTCGAACGTGAACTTGAATCGCTCCGCTTAAATTATGCCACCCGGAGCGACGCAGACGCCGTTACTGATACGTATCACTCGCTCACCGTCGACATTCAAGAGCTTGATGAACAGGGTATGGCGATCATCGGAAAACGATCTCAGGATCAAGTCATAAATCTTTTTGACGAACGTTATGAACAAGAACTCGTCAACCCGCTTCTCAACGCCGAAAAAGGCGGTGAATATGTTATTAAATACTCACACGATCACGGCGAACACAAACATAACGTACATATAAAAGCAAGCGTTAAGAAAATTGAAAAAGTTACATTACCCGAATTGACCGACGAGTTTGTGAAAGAAAAATTCAAAGATAAATTTGAATCCGTCGAGCAACTTCACGGGGACGTACGCAATCAAATACAGACAATTTTTGAACAAGAAAGTTCGCGGACCGTACGGAACCGAATCGCCGACGAGATCGTCAAACGACATGATTTCCCGGTTCCGGAAGCGCTGATATCAAAGGTTTTCGACCAGATGATAGAGGATCTAAAAAGCAGAATGCCTGAAAACAAATTGCCTCCCGACTTTGACCGGCACGCATTCGAAGCCGAGTATTATCCACAAGCAGAGTGGCAGGCAAAATGGTCGATCTTGCGGGATAAATTATTCAGTACAGAAAATATTGAAGTAGAAGATAAAGATATCGAAGACCGCGCTGAAAAAGATGCGGTGCAATACGGCGTCGGCAAAGAGCAGGTTCTTAATTTGTATAAATCGAATCATCAAATTCTCGACAGCATAATGCATAATAAATTAATGGATGTGCTCGAATCATACGCAAGCATATCTGAAAAAAAAGTCAAACCCGGCGAACAAGAACAGGAACAACAAAAATCCCGTATTATTCAATAGAAAGGTTCAAATCATATATGAAGGAAAACATATACGGACAACTGGTACCCATTGTTGTTGAATCAACAGGACGCGGAGAACGGGCTTATGATATTTACTCACGGTTATTAAAAGAACGGATTGTTTTTGTCGGTTATCCCATCGAAGATACTGTTGCAAGCTTAATCATAGCGCAATTGCTTTTTCTTGAATCCGAAGATCCGGATAAAGATATTCATCTGTACATTAATACACCCGGCGGAAGCGTTTCGGCGGGACTCGCAATATACGACACGATGCAATATATCCGTCCCGACATCGCCACAATATGCACCGGTATGGCAGCGAGTATGGGAGCAGTTCTCCTTGCCGGCGGCGCACCGGGTAAACGAACATCGCTCCCGAACTCACGCATAATGATTCATCAACCGTGGGGCGGTACACGCGGTACAGCGTCGGATATTAGCATTCAGGCGGAAGAAATTCTAAAGATCAAAAAGAGAATAAACGAGATCCTGTCGCATCATACCGGCAGGGACGTCAGTCAAATTGAAAAGGACACCGACCGCGACCGGTATATGTCGCCCGATGAGGCAAAGGAGTACGGAATTATAGACAATCTGCTCGTACAAAGACCAAAAGCTAAGAAATAAGATTAAAAGGATCCCATGCCCTCAAAACAACGACCGGAAGATAAAATAAGATGTTCGTTCTGCGGACGCGCACCGAACGAAGTTGCCAGCATTATCGCCGGACCTGACGTCTATATTTGCGATATTTGCGTGTCAGATTCCGTCGATATTATTCGCAACAACCTCGCGGCGTATTCGACTCAGAAACATACTAAAAAACGTCATCTCAATCCCGAACAAATAAAAGCAGCGCTTGACGAATATGTTATCGGTCAGGAGCACGCCAAGAAAACACTTGCAGTTGCGGTCTATAACCATTACAAACGATTGGAATCGAAAAAGTTCCTGTATGACAGCGATAATGTCGAAATCGAGAAGAGCAACATTCTATTAATGGGTCCGACCGGCACCGGCAAGACACTGCTGGCGCAAACACTTGCAAAAATACTCGATGTGCCGTTTGCGATTGCCGATGCGACGACATTAACCGAAGCCGGCTACGTCGGCGATGACGTTGAAACGATACTTGTATATCTATTGCAAAACGCAGATTACAATGTTGAACGCGCCGAACGGGGCATCATCTATATCGATGAAATAGATAAGATCGCAAGGAAAAGCGACAGTGCCTCAATAACTCGGGATGTATCGGGTGAGGGTGTACAGCAAGCGCTGCTGAAAATATTGGAAGGCACGATTGCTGGTGTGCCCCCGAAAGGCGGACGCAAGCATCCCGAGCAAAGTCTCATAAACGTTAACACACACAATATTCTGTTTATTTGCGGCGGAGCATTTGAAGGACTCGATAAAATTATCGCTAACCGGATCAATAAAAACCAGGTAGGATTCGGCGCCGATATTAAGGGAAAAAAGGAACACAGAGCAAACGACTTCTTGCAATTCACCGAACCGGACGATCTTTTAAAATACGGACTCATCCCCGAGTTTATCGGGCGAATTCCCGTTATATCTTCGCTTCAATCGCTGTCCGAAGACGCCCTTATGGATATACTGACAAAGCCGAAAAACGCACTGGTTAAACAATATAAAAAACTATTCGAAATGGAAGACGTTGAACTGGAGATTGAAGAAGATGCGCTGCGGGCAATCGTTCAGGACGCGAACAATCGCGGCACCGGCGCCCGTGCTTTGCGTTCAATGCTGGAGGGAGTAATGCTGAATATAATGTACGAACTGCCGTCGCAAAAGAATGTTGCAAAGTGCATCATCTCGAGGGACGTTGTACAAAGAAAAACCGACCCGGTATATATTTATAAGGAGCGAAAACAAACGGCGTGAGTTAGAACAAGTATAAAGGACAAAGTATAAAGGACAAAGTACAAAGTACAAAGTATAAAGTATAAAGTACAAAGTTTAAAGTACTAAGGATATCTATGCAGGATTAAATATTTTTCTCCCTTTGAACTTTCTACTTTATACTTTAATCTTTATCCTTCCCGCTTCACCTCCTTCACAATAATCCGGATTCCCTCAATCCGCACCACCCGCACCGGTTTATTCGCTTCTATGTATCCACCTTCACTTACGACGTCAACCCGTTCATCGTCTATAAGTGCAGTTCCGGATGGACGAAGCACGGTTAATGCTATCCCCTCTTTTCCGAGCAATTCATCATGTTCGGCGTGAGAACTGTATCCTAAATCGCGCTTTTGTTCTTCGGATAACACAAACGTTCCGAACGTTTTTGTCTTCGGAAGAAAAGTCGTTATTGCAATCGCTCCGAGTATTGTTAATGCAACTGAGCCGGCAAGAGTATATATAGCTCGGTATATATCATCCGTTGTAACGAAAGGCCATGAACCCGCAAGCGCCATAAACAATCCTGCGAACATAAATATAATCCCCAGTACACCGGCGACGCCGAAACCCGGGATAACAAACGCTTCAACCAGTATCAAACCGACACCGACAATGAAGAGCACGATGTCTATTACATCTGCAAGTGCAAGTATATACTGGGTACCGAAGAATAGTCCGAGCGCAATGATAGCCATGGTTCCCGGCATACCCCAACCGGGTGACCGCACTTCCATAAACAGCCCGAGCATACCGACCATGATAAGCAAACTGCTAATGATCGGATGACTTATAAAACGCACCACCTGTTCAGCCCAATTCGTTCCAGGTTCACGAATCTCGGCGTTTTCGAGTCCGATTATCCGCAGCACTTCGCGAAGATTGTTTACCTCACCGTCACAATAACCGAACTCAAGAGCTTCATCGGTAGTAAAAGTAATAAGCTTGCCTTCCTCAATGACGCCGGGAATTTCGATATCTTCATCGACCATCGCCTCGGCAATGCGCGGATCGCGGCCGCGGCTTTCCGCCGTAGCGCGCATCTCCGACCGCATATATGATACGAACTTTTCCGGCACCTTCTGGCCTTCCTGAGTAACGGGCGTTACCGCTCCGATAGTCCCGCCCGGTACCATATATATTTTTTCACATGCGATAGAAATAAGCGCTCCTGCACTGATCGCCCGTTTATCGATAAATGCAACCGTTGGAACAGCGGCATTCATAACTGCATCTTTAATCTGCGTCGCGGCATCTACCCTCCCGCCGAAGGTATTTATCCGTAAAATAATGGCATCAGCGTTCTCATTTTCCGCCTCATTAATGATTCGGCTCACATAGGGCGGCAGTCCGAGATCGATGTCGCCGGA
>PWYR01000016.1 GCA_003567775.1 Ignavibacteriales bacterium
CCCACACTCCGGAACTTTATGAAATCCCAAAACTGAACGGCCCCATCGTTCTTGACGGCAAGGTTGACGAGCCGGCATGGGACGCCGTCGAGCCGCTCCCTCTCGTCACGCATTGGCCGTCGTTCGGTATTCCGGTCGATGAAGGGACAGAAATAAGGATTGCATATGACGATGAGTATCTCTATGTAAGCTGCAGATGTTACGGAAACCCCGACAATATCAGTGCGCCGACGTATAAAAGAAATTATGTCAATATGGCGATGGACGGATTGGCGATTGTTCTTGATACGTTCAACGATAACGAAAACGGACTCTTGTTTAACGTTACACCTACTGGCTCAAGAACGGACGCAGCGATTAGCGATGATGCACTGGATGGTGGGTCTATTAACGTGTTCTGGAATACGATCTGGGAGGCGGAAGCCGTCGTCACAGAGTATGGCTGGTCTGCGGAGATGCGTATTCCATTCAGCAGTATTCGCTTTGAGAGTGATAACGGCCGGGTTGAAATGGGCTTAATAGCGTATCGGTATTCGGCTCATGATGTTACTTTGCAGATATTCCCGGCTGTTCGGCCGAACTGGGGATTTTTTAGTTTTATGAAACCTTCACAATCGCAACGGGTTGTTTTAAATGATATTGAAAACCGCAACCCGGTTTTTATTACCCCCTATCTGCTCGGTGGAATGCAAAGGTCCGCATCGCTTCCGTCCGATGCAACAAGTTACCGGCACGATACCGACCTGACGCATGAAGCAGGTCTGGATGTCAAAATGCAGCTAACCAACAATATCACACTCGATCTGACGGTCAATACCGATTTCGCTCAGGTAGAAGCCGACGATCAGCAAATAAATCTCACACGCTTCTCGCTGTTTTTCCCCGAACGCAGACAGTTCTTTCTGGAACGTGCGGCTATCTTTGATTTCTCATTCGGCGGATCGGACAGATTGTTTCACAGCCGGAGAATCGGATTGAGTGAGGGACAGCCGTTGCGAATACTCGGAGGGGCGCGCATGATCGCCCGTTCCAGCGGCTGGGATGTTGGATTGCTGTCGATGCAGACAGCCCGTGATCTCGGACTATTATCGGAAAATCATAGTGTTGTACGGATTCGTAAACAAGTCTTTAATCCACAATCGTATGCCGGCGGTATGGTTACAAGCAGGATTGATGAAAGAGGCAATTATAATTTAACCTATGGACTTGATGGTATTTTTAAACTATGGGGAGATGATTTTCTGAATATCAATATCGCTCAGACAACCGACAGTGATGTAAACACTTCGACATTTAACCATGAGTCAATCCGGCTTCGAACCGGATGGCAGCGTCGAACTTATACCGGTTTGAGTTACAACCTCAGTTACAATTATACGGGAAATCTGTATGACCCCGCTATGGGATTTCAGTTGCGAAGTAATTACATGCGATTCGGCGACCGGGTTTCCTGGGGCTGGCAGCCGGGTACGGATTCACCGCTGCATCGAATCCGGGCTTCACTGAACGGGGCACTGTATCTGAGTAATGACAATAGACATCTTGAAACATCCGAGCTCGGACCGTCTGTGGAATTAACCTGGAAGCGTGGTGATTATGCCACCGGTGAGATTCTGTATATTACTGAAGATATACCTGCAACATTCAATCTATCTGATGATGCGGAGATCCCGGCCGGATTGTACCGGTTCACAGAAGCTCGATTAAGTTATCACACACCGAGAGGAAAATCATTGAGGGCAATTTTCATAGTCAGAGGCGGCGGTTTTTTCGATGGCACCCGGTTCACCGCAAGCATGCAACCGACCTGGGATCCGTCAAGAGTAATATATCTTGATATTTTTTATCAGTTTAACAGAATCGAGTTTAGTGACCGTCATCAGGACCTGACCGCACATATTGTACGATTGAGAACTGAATTTACTTTTAATACCCGTTTGACGCTCTCCTCGTTCATCCAGTTTAACAGCGCGAACGATCTGGGAGTCTTGAATATTCGCTTCAGGTATAATCCAAAAGACGGGAACAACTTCTATCTGGTCTGCAATGAAACGTTGAATGCGAATCGCGACAGACTGTCACCGCGACTGCCGGTTTCCGATAACCGTGCAGTGATGTTGAAGTATGATTATACGTTTTAATCATTTATATAAAGAATGATTCGTACCATTGTTTTCTATCGATTTATCGTGAGGTTGAGAATGGTAGGCTTTTGATGAACGTTTCAGCCGCTCAATTATTATGAAGATTGTTTAATGTTGATGATAGTGTGAAAATAATACTTTCGTATGATGCGGGATATATCGCCGATTTCCTATATTTTTTATATGCATTGTAAAGGAAACCGGAGATGATACAGAGCGAGATAGCTCATATTATTAAATCGCAACTTGAACATCAGCGGTTGTGCATTCTGTGTACAACCGGCGGGCAGGGTATGCATGCTATGCCGGTACGTTCGCTTATATATAGCTTCTCCGCAATTTCTTTGTTACGTAACCCGTCGCAGATACAACCGATTATTTCAACTTCGCGGGGTGTCAGTTTTTCCGTCGCCCCGGGTATATGGACGGCTTTGTATTTCTTTCCGTTTGATAACATTCCAATCAAATATTCAACGTATTCAACATATTCAACATAATCCCTGTCTTTCTGCGCTTGTAATAAGAGTGGTTTAAGAAACAATGTTTCCCGCAGAATAAGTCCCGGCAGATTTTGTTCTTTCGATTGAACCAGAAGCGGCAGAAAAGCATCATAAGCGTCTTCACTTCTTCCGGTGACGTGGTATAAATAGACGAGCAGTGCCCGTGCACTTCCGAATAAAATAGATATGCGCCGCTTTTCCTCAAATAATATTGCATCTTTAAAACAATGTTCAGCTTTTTTGTAATCTTCTTTCATCGCATAGGATATCCCCTGCAATGCTGCACTGAAAAACGGCATGCTCGGCATTTTATTTGTTTCATCAGCAATTAACATCCGCGAAGTAGCTTCGGTGAGAAGCTCTTGTCGACGGGTCAGCCATGCAAACTTTCCCCGTAGAAATCCGAATGCCGGGACTACAGCATCGCTTAATCCCATTTTTCGAATTGTTATGAAAGTTTCTTCGAAAAGCACTTCGGTTTTACGACCGGAATCGACGGACATATACGCGTGCAG
>PWYR01000025.1 GCA_003567775.1 Ignavibacteriales bacterium
CAGTCCGGTCAATCGGACGGGTATACCGGTTCAATTCCAAATAACGAGTGGGGATTTGGTAAAACCAATGCCATCGAGATGTTTGACCATTTCGAGATCACGCACGGTATACCGGATGAATTTTATTTATATCAAAATTTCCCGAATCCTTTCAATGCTTTTACGACTATTCGATTTACGATTCCCGAAGCCACGAGCGGGGAATTAGCTGTTTATGATATTCTCGGAAGAAAGGTTGAAGTCCTGATAGAGGGAGAATTGGATCCAAGAATTTACACATTAACGTTCGCTGGTTCCGGGTTAAGTTCAGGTGTTTATTTTTACAGACTCGAAACGGAGGCATTTACAAACGTGCATAAAATGATCCTGCTTCGATAAGGAAAATTTTCTCCCATCGGGAACCTTTTTAAAAAACACTGTTTCGAAATATTTTTGAGTTTTTTCTCCGATTTGACAAATTCGCCGTTTCGTTATACATTATTATTCGGAATTCTCAACATGCTGTGTCAACTTTTCCTAAACTAATTACCGGGAGGCAGTCATGGCTCAGTCAATTGCAACTCTTATCGACCTTCACGATCACACTATAAAAAACTGTCAACACGATACATTCCTTAACGCAAAGCGCGGCGATACATGGGAAGCGATATCGACGGATGAATTTGCTTCACGTGTGCGCAACACGGCGCTCGCATTGTATAAATTAGGAATAAAGAATCGCGATACCATTGCCTATGTCGGACAGAGCAGTCCGGAATGGACTATTATCGATATGGCTATTCTGAATTGCGGCGCGATCGGTGTACCGATTTATACAACGCAATCTGTTAATCAAGTAGAGTACATTTTAAAAAATTCCGGAGCGAAGGCGATGTTTATCGGTTCGGAAGAATTATATACCCGCCTGAAGGATGCGATCGATGCAGCGGGTGTGGAGATTGTCATCGGCTTTTATGAAAAGGTCGGGAACTCACCTCATAATCTGTCTTCTTTGCAAAAAGAGGGGGCAGCTTTGGATAAAGAAAACCCGGATCTTTATAAACAGATCCGGAGCGTAGTGAAACCGGATGATCTGGCAACCATTATTTATACTTCGGGCACGACCGGCGATCCGAAAGGGGTTATGCTAACACACACGAGTCTGGTCTCGAATGTCACGGCATGTTTGCAGATATTCGATTTCTATGGGCAGGAAGATGTAACGCTTACCTACTTACCGCCGTCTCATATATTCGAGCGTATGATATTATATGTATATCAATACAGCGGTGTACAGATATGGTATGCAGAATCGATCGAAAAGTTGGGTGATAATTTAAAGGAAGTACGTCCGATGGTAATGACTACCGTTCCGCGAATGCTTGAGAAAGTTTTTGAGCGCGTAAATGCAATGGTCGAAACACTTCCCGCACCGCGGAAAGCAATTTTCAAGTGGGCGATTAAAGTAGCAAAACAATTCGACACTGAGGGGAACAACGGTTCCTTCTATATGATTAAATACAAAATTGCCAATGCACTTGTATATAAAAAACTGCGTCTGGGATTCGGCGGTAGATTACGGATGCTTGTTGCGGGAGGCGCGGCGCTCAACCCGGAACTTGGCAGAATTTTTACCGCAGCCGGCATGCCGGTGCTTCAGGGATACGGGCTGACCGAAACCTCTCCCGTTATCAGCGTAAACCGGCTGGGGCAAAACCGGATGGGTTCAATCGGTGAGATTATACCCGGTGTGGAGGTTAAAATCGCAGAGGACGGTGAGATTTTGGTCAAAGGTCCCAACGTTATGAAAGGGTATTATAAGAATGAAGAGGCAACAAAAGAAGTGTTTTACGATGGATGGTTTAAAACGGGCGATATCGGATACATCGATAGAGACGGGTTTCTGTATATTACAGATCGTAAAAAAGATTTTATTAAAACGAGCGGAGGAAAATATATTGCGCCGCAATTGATCGAGCAGCGGCTCGCGCGGAGCAAATACGTCGAACAGGCGGTTGTTCTCGGAGATAAGCGGAAATTTGCATCGGCATTGTTGTTCCCGAGCTGGGAAGCGCTCCGTGCTTTCGCCGATGGGCGTAATATTAATTATAATACCGATGAAGAACTTCTTAAACATCCCGATGTGAGAAATATATATGACGGAGTTATGGAAGAAGTAAATAATACGCTCGCACAATGGGAAACAATTAAGAAGTACGAAATAATACCGGGAATATTAACCGTTGATAACGATCAGCTTACCCCGACGCTGAAAGTTCGACGCCGTAATATCGAGCAGCGATATAACGATCTTATTGAAGAATTTTACAAAGAGGAACATGTAGAACCAATCAGAGAATAAAATAAAGAAGGGGATGTCCAAAATGTAGTGCGGCCAGACTGGTCGCACTACAATATTGCCGAATATATGTTTAAACAAGCAAACATATTCTTATATCAACCGAAAGTATTAACTTTTTAGACAACCCCTTCTTTTCATCTCTCGCCAGGAAAGGATAATACCATATGTCATATAAAATCAGGAAGGCGGCTATACTGGGCGCCGGTATAATGGGCTCGAAAATTGCCGCTCATTTCGCCAATGCCGGCATCCCGGTGTATTTGCTCGATATCCCGCCGAAGGAACTAACCGAACAAGAAGATAAAAAAGGACTCTCACTCGACCATCCCGATGTACGAAATCGTATTGTTAAGAGCGGGCTCGATGATGCGAAAAAAGCGAAACCGGCTGCATTCTTTGTTCCCGAATATGCCGACCGAATTACGATCGGCAACTTCGAGGACAATATGAATTGGCTCAGTGAGGTTGACTGGATAATCGAAGCCATAGTTGAGCGGCTGGATATCAAACGGCAGTTATTTGATAAAGTCGAGCAGCACCGGAAACCGGGCGCGATCGTCAGTTCGAATACATCGGGTATTCCGATTCATAAAATTGCCGAGGGACGATCCGATGACTTTCGGCAACACTTTCTCGGTACGCACTTTTTTAACCCGCCGCGCTATCTACGGCTGCTGGAAATTATCCGTACGCCGGAGACTAAAGACGACGTCGTAAGTGCAATATCGCGGTTCGGCGAAGAGGTGTTGGGCAAAGGAATCGTTTATTGCAACGACGTGCCCAATTTTATCGCAAACCGCATCGGTATCTTCTCAATGATGTATGCCGTTAAGGTGATGATGGACGAATCCTACACGATCGAGGAAATCGATCAGCTCACGGGAACGATAATCGGCAGGCCGAAAAGCGCGACGTTCAGAACCGCCGATCTTGTCGGTCTCGATACATTCGTGCATGTCGCGAATAACCTATACGAAAGCGTGCCGGATGATGAGCAGCGTGAAGTGTTTAAAGTCCCCGATCTCGTGAATACAATGCTTGAGCGAAAAATGCTCGGCGATAAAGCGAAGAAGGGGTTTTATAAAAAAGTAAAAGAAAACGGCGAGAGTAAAATACTCACACTCGATTTACAATCTCTCGATTATCGTGAACGGCAGCGGGCAAATTTTCCGTCGGTGGAAATGTATCGCAATACCGATGATGTTCGTGAACGCATAACGAATCTTGTGTATAGCAAAGATCGTGCGGGTGCATACCTCTGGAAAGTGCTCAGCGAAACATTGCTTTACACCGCAAATCGGTTGCCCGAGATTACCGACGATATCAGAAATGTCGATAAAGCAATGAAGTGGGGATTCGGCTGGGAGCTGGGTCCGTTTGAATACTGGGATACAATCGGTCTTGAAAAATCCGTTGCGAAGATGAAAGAAGATGGAAAACAGATACCCGGTTGGGTAGAAGATATGCTCGGAAAGGATATGAAGTCTTTTTACAAGATCGATGAAAACGGCGATGAGCATTATTTTCACTTCGGTGAAAAGGAATATAAAAAGACGGAGGATCGTCCGGAGTTTATTTTTCTTCCGCCGCTAAAACGCAAGAAGAAAGTACTCAAATCGAACGCGGGCGCTTCTATCATCGACCTCGGCGACGGAGTGCTGAATTTGGAATTCCATTCGAAGATGAATGCAATCGGACCGGATATGATCCAGATGATGAACGCCGCCGTAAAGGCGGCGGATGAAGATGGCTACGAGGGAATAGTCATTGCGAATCACGGACAGAATTTCTCGGTCGGCGCAAACGTGATGATGATCCTGATGGAAGCGCAGGATGAGAACTGGGAAGAGCTGGATATGATCGTGCGTACCTTCCAGAGTGCAAACATGAATCTTCGCTATTCACCGAGACCTGTTGTGGTGGCGCCCCACGGCATGACACTCGGCGGCGGTTGCGAGGTAACGCTGCACGGCGACGCAGTTCAGGCATCCGCCGAAACGTACATCGGGCTTGTCGAGCTTGGCGTCGGGGTGATCCCTGCCGGCGGCGGTACAAAGGAGTTCTTGTTGCGTATGCTCGATCATGCGCCGGCTAATAAAGAAGTCGATCTCTTCCCGTATGTACGGCAGGCATTCGAAACTATCGGTATGGCGAAGGTTGCGACCAGTGCGGTTGAGGCGAAGAAATTCGGTTTTCTGAGCGACGAAGACGGCGTTACTATGAATGCCGAAAAAGTTATTTTCGACGCCAAGCAGCGCGTTCTTGCAATGGCAAAGACCGGCTATAGAATGCCGGCGCCGCGAACCGATATACCCGTGCTCGGTAAAGCGGCGTATGCAAATATGCTCGTGGGATTGTATATGTTTCGGGAAGGAAAATACATCTCCGAATATGATGAACATATCGCAAAGAAGCTTGCGTATGTATTAAGCGGCGGGAATTTGGTCGGGACACAATACGTCTCCGAACAATACCTGCTCGATCTCGAACGCGAGGCATTTTTAAGCTTACTCGGTGAACGAAAAACGCAGGAACGGATGGCGCATATGCTTAAGAAAGGCAAACCGTTGCGGAACTGACGTCAGTAGACAATGGGCAGTAGACAGTTGACAAAATAATTTGTACACCCGATGCTCACATTTGCATACTGCCTATTGCTTGCTGTCAACTTTTCAGAATTAATTGGAAAATAGAAAAGGAGACGCCAAACATGAAAGAAGCAGTAATAGTAACATCAATACGAACAGCTGTCGGCAAAGCAAAACGTGGTACGTTGAAAGATACCCGCCCCGACGATATGGCTGCGGCGGCAATTAAAGCTGCGATCGAACGGACAGACGGATTAAACTCCGAAGACATTGATGATGTGATCATCGGATGTGCTTTTCCCGAAGGTGAACAGGGTATGAATATGGGACGCGTTGCTGCATTGCGGGCCGGATTGCCGGTCACCGTTCCGGGAATGACCATAAACCGGTTCTGTTCATCGGGTTTACAATCGATCGCATTTGCCGTCGACCGGATACGCATCGGCGGCGCGGATGTCATACTTGCCGGCGGCGCAGAGACGATGAGTCTTGTGCCGATGGGCGGTAAAGGTTTTTCCGCAAACCCGTATCTCGCCGAACATTTTCCCGCTGCATACATTAATATGGGATTAACGGCTGAGAACGTCGCGGAGCGATACGGAATAACCCGCGAAATGCAGGATGAGTTTTCCTATCGCAGCCATTTAAACGCAATCAATGCGATAAAGAACGGTTGCTTTAAAAACGAAATTGTTCCGCTTGAAGTCGAACAAACGTTCCGCAATAACGGGAAGTTTGAGAGTAAAACCATCACCTTCGATACGGATGAGGGACCGCGTGCGGATACAACATTGGATGCGCTTGCGGGATTGAGACCCGTATTCAAACAAGGCGGAACCGTTACGGCGGGAAATTCATCGCAGATGAGCGACGGTGCGGCCATCAGCGTGATCATGTCGAAACAGAAAGCGCGCCGGCTCGGGGTGAATCCGATCTCGCGACTTATTGCGTATGCAATCGGCGCCGTTCATCCCGATGAAATGGGAATCGGTCCGGTTGAAGCGATTCCGAAAGCATTGAAGATGGCAAAACTTGATTTGAAAGATATCGATATAATTGAATTAAACGAAGCGTTTGCCGCACAGGCGGTCGCGGTTATAAAAAAAGCCAAACTCGATCCCGAAAAAGTGAACGTGAACGGCGGCGCGGTTGCGCTCGGTCATCCGCTCGGATGTTCCGGCGCTAAGCTTACCGCAACTGCATTGAACGAGCTTGTACGCCGCGGCGGAAAATTTGCAATGGTAACCATGTGCGTCGGCGGCGGTATGGGAGCGGCGGGGATCTTTGAAAGATTGGATTAGCCGGTTGTATTGAATTACGAGTTACGAGTTACGAATTGATGGGAGTTATTAGATTCATTCGTAACTCTAAATGCGTAATTTTGCCGAATCATTTTATATCAGACAAAGAAGGAGGTTCACAACATGTCAACTACTGAAGAAAAGCAATATACGAAAGGCGGTGCGTTTTTAATTGAAGATTATCAGCCCGACGATATTTTTACACCGGAAGATTTCACCGATGAACATAAAATGATCTCGCAAACGGCGCGCGACTTCGTTCAAAACGAGATCGTACCGAAAACGGAAGATGTTGAAAATCAGAACTATGACGTCATAAAAGGATTTTTACGGAAGGCGGGTGAACTGGGACTGCTTGCTATCGATATTCCCGAAAATTACGGCGGCCTGGGGCTGGATATACAGAGTTCAATGCTCGTTGCGGAAGAGTTTGGAAAATCCGGTTCTTTTGCCGTCACGCATGGTGCACACGCAGGTATCGGAACGTTGCCGATCGTGTATTACGGAAATGACGAACAAAAGGATCAATATCTTTCCCGGATATCGACTGCCGAATTAATATCGTCCTACTCGCTTTCGGAACCGCAGGCAGGTTCGGATGCACAGGCGGCGCGCACTACCGCCAAGCTTTCCGATGATAAAAAATATTATATCCTGAACGGACAAAAGATGTGGTTGTCGAATGCCGGGATCGCGGATATATATATTACTTTTGCCAAGATCGACGGTGATCAATTCTCCGCATTTATCATTGAAAAAGGAATGGAGGGCGTGTCGCTCGGTGAAGAAGAAAAGAAATTGGGCATTAAAGGATCGTCGACCCGTCAACTGCTGCTGGATAACGCCAAGATACCGGTCGAAAATCAATTGGGAGAGATCGGACGGGGTTTTATTATCGCGTTGAACATTCTCAACATCGGCAGGTTCAAACTCGGCGCCGCTACGATCGGTGCGTCGAAAGAAATAATGAAGTATGCCGTGAACTACGCCAACGAGCGAAAACAATTCGGCCAGCCGATTGCACATTTCGGTCTGATCAAACACAAACTTGCAGAGATGGGTATACGTGTTTTTGCAGGTGAAAGCATGTTGTACCGAACAGCCGGATTGATCAATAATCTGCTGCATAGCGTCGATGAATCGTCGCCGGAGGCATCGAAACAAAAGCTTAAAGCTATCGAGGAATATGCCGTTGAGTGTGCGATGATAAAAGTGTATTGCAGCGAGATACTCGATTATGTTGTCGATGAAGCGGTGCAAACGTATGGCGGGTACGGTTACAGTGAAGAATATCCCGTTGCCCGCGCGTACCGCGATTCCCGCATCAATCGTATATTCGAAGGAACGAACGAGATCAACCGTCTGCTTACACCGGGTATGATGCTGCGCCGCGCAATGAAAGGTGAGCTTGGTTTAACGCAGGCGGCGATGAACGTGCTGAACGAAATTTTGAGCGGTCCGTCGCTTGAAGAAGAAGATTCCTCGATATTCGGTCCCGAAAAGAAGGTGATAAAGAACGCGAAGAAAGCTGCATTAATGGTCGCCGGCAGCGCGGTGCAGAAGTTCACCGATAAGGTCGCCGACGAGCAGGAAATACTCGGACATCTCGCCGATATGCTGATGGATATTTTTGCAATGGAAAGCACATTGCTCCGAACGGATAAGATTATCACAAAGCACAGTGAAGAAAAAGCGCAGCATGCAGTCGATATGACGAAGGTGTTCATCAACGATGCCGTGAACCGCATCGATTGGTCGGCAAAGCAGGCGCTCGCTGCTTTCAATGAAGGCGATACGCTGCGAACCCAGTTGACCGCGCTCAGACGCTTCACAAGATATACTCCGGTGAATACCGCGCAATTGCGGCGGCAAATCTCCGGTAGATTTTCGGAAAGGGGAGGATATTTTGTGGTGATGTAATAATTCACAGTGTTGATTATATATAAAGTATTTGTTATTATCAATTACATAAATCGGTGAGGAGGGAAATACTTTAGATTCGATATTGGGGAAATTGTTTTGTTATATTTAGTACGTGCTCCGATTCCATTATGTCTTCCCTGATTTGAGATTGGTTCGATTTACCGGTGCTGCTGATTATTGTCCATGTAATCCTAACGTATTATGCGTATCAAGCTTACCCTACAGCCGGTTGAGCATGAAACACGATTACCGATCAACTATCAATATCCGTTGTCGTCGGCAATATACAGGATTCTTTCCTCGGGCTCTCCGGAATACGCTCGATGGCTCCACGACCATGGGTATCTCACAGCACAGAGAAAACCTCTCAAGCTATTCACATTTTCACGCCTTGATATACCCAAACCCGAACGATTCTATAATCTCCTCATCATAAACAATTATAAACAGTGTACGCTTCAGGTGTCATCTCCGATGCTTGAAGATTTTATTCGGAATTTCGTAACCGGATTGTTTCAGGCCCGGGAGATAGCAATCGGCAACCCGCAAACGGTTGCACGTTTCAGGGTGGAAGGCGTCGAGACGCTGCCGGAACCCGAATTTCAATCAACACACAGATTTTTGAGTCTGTCACCAATCGTTGTATCCACCATGCATGAGAGAAACGGTAAAGTTTATCCGTACTATTTACGTCCCGATGACGATCGCTTGAGCGAGCTAATCCGCAGCAATGCGATTAAAAAATACGGGGTTATGTACGGTTATCCTCCGGACGACGATACGCTGGAATGTACAATCGATCAGGATTATATAAAACGAAAAGGTGGTCCCGAAAAAGTTTCCAAACTTATAAAAATAAAAGAGTGGAGCAGTAACGAGCGGGTAAATATAAAATCATTCATTGCACCGTTAACCCTGAACGGTAATCCGGATCTTATACGATGTGTGTATGAGTGCGGAGTAGGGGAGAAGAATTCGCTGGGATTCGGGATGATTATGAAAAATGATAAAATAGCAGAATAGCAGAATGGAACACAGATGACACAGATAAATTATAAATCAGTGCAAATCTGTATCATCAGTGTCATCAGTGTTCCCTAAACTACCAATGATATGAATATTCTCACAAAAATTACCGAAAACAAGATTCTAAAACTCGCCGGTGGGCAGTCGTTTGCACGCGGTGAAAAATATTTCGAGGAAGAACGGGTAAAAGGATTGCGTATTCAGGATAATAAAATCGCTGCAAAGGTACACGGAACACATACATACCGGGTAAAGTTATGGTTGGAAGACAATACATTGGAATATTACTGTACCTGCCCATTATTCGAACGGGATGAAGTGTTCTGTAAACATCTTGTTGCGGTTTCCCTTGCTGCTCAGGAAGCCGGTATCGATGACCTCGATTCGACTCAAAAACAGAAACGAAAAAAAGATCGGGTACTTACTTCAACCGATATCGAACGCTTTATATCGGCGCAGGAAAAGGAAACATTAATTACACTTCTGATGGATTATGCACAATCGGATGACCGGTTCTACGAGAAACTCAGGATGAAAGCGGCTGCTGGAGATAAGAGTTCCGGCGTCGCGACATTTAAGCACGCTATCAATGAGGCGGTGAATTTGGATGTGTTTGTCGATTATCGATCGATGCGAGATTATACGGAAGGAATGTATGATGTTATACATTCACTTAGAGAGTATTTTAAGTCAGACAGTGCAGAAGCGGTGATAGAACTCACGGAGCATTTCCTTAAACGCCTTGAGTTACAGTTAAATATGGTTGACGATTCCGACGGATATATGGGCGACATTCTTTATGAGGTTCAGGAACTACATTTTGAGGCATGCAAAAAAGCAAAACCCGATCCTGAAAAATTGGCAAAAAAATTATTTGAATGGGAACTGAATAGCGACTGGGAAATATTCTACGGCGCCGCTGAAAAATATGCATCGATTTTAGAAAAGGATGGACTGAAGGTATATAGCGAATTAGCTGAAAAGGAATGGAATAATCTTCCATCGCTTGGACCCGGGGATGACCGTAACAGCTATTCAGGAAATCGTTATCGCATAACAAGTATTATGGAAGCGCTTGCATCTCAAACGGGAGATGTCGAACAACTCGTTGCAATAAAATCGAAGGACCTTTCTCTCCCCTATCATTACTTAGAGGTTGCACAGATTTATAAAAAAGCCAGGAAAAGGGAAGAAGCACTGAAATGGGCAGAACGTGGTGTACGAATGTTTCCTAAACATATGGATTCACGGTTGCTCGAGTTCCTCGCAGATGAATATCAAAAACGCAAACGGTTTGACGATGCAATGAAATTGGTATGGCAAATATTTACCGAACGCTCCAATCTTGAGGAATATAAGCTGCTGCGAAAACATGCAATGCGCGGCGGCGCGAAACAATGGCGGGGATGGAGAGAAAATGCCCTTGATCATATACGAAAAACGATAGCCAAACGAAAGGCAGAACAAAAAAACCACGGATGGTTGTGGAATAGGGCGGACAATACGACACTCGTCGAGATTTTTCTGTGGGAAAAGGATTTCGCACAGGCATGGACGGAAGCACAGGAAGGCGGCTGCACTGAGGGGTTGTGGTTTAAACTTGCACACCTGCGGGAGAAGGATTATCCCGAAGATACACTCGCCGTCTATCAAACATTTGTCGAGCCGACGATCATGCAAAAAAATAAACAAGCGTATCACGAAGCGGTCGAAATGATAAAAAAGATAAAACAATTGATGACCCGATTAAATAAGCAAGCGGAATGGGAGAAATACATAGAATCGATTAAGATCAATCACAAGCCGAAGAGAAATTTAATGAAGATGTTGGAGGGAGTAGTGTAAACCGATCTTGCGCAAAGATGCATACTTCTGCCGGTATCGAAGTTTAATTATGGATCATACGTTTAATTCCGAAGGAGAACAAAATGAGCAGCGACATAGAAAAACTAAAACAACGTATTAAGAAACTTATTGACCAACGAAAGTTCGATAAAGCTGCTGTACTGATGGAGGATTTGATAGAAAACAATCCCGATAATCCGACGCTCTATTTGATTGTTGCCGGGCAATATATTCAAAACGAACAGTTTGAACACACTCTGAATATAATACAAAAAGGACTCGACCGACTTCCAGACAACCGAGAACTTTTGGCTGAATACGGCAATACTCTCTATTTCCTGGATCGGTTCGGGGAATCGGAAAAAATCTTTCGTGAATTAATAGACTTGATACCCGGGGATATGGTTGAAGAACGTGCTGCCTATTATAACGGACTCGCCTATGCACTTGAGCAGCAAGATAAAATCGACGAAGCGGTCGATGCATGGAAAACCGTACTGAAACTAGACCCCGATAATTTCGAGGCGGAAGAAAAAATAGAAGAGTATGAAACCAGTCGTTCGCCAAAACCGGAGTGGATGCAGAAATACAATGATCTGGTAGAATCAGTTGACATTCACAATGATATATTCTACGACACCGATTTTGATGAAAACAACGATGAGCATAAAATGCTTCTGCGAGGTCAGTATGAGATGGTTATGAATATGTTAGAGGTAATCACGTCGGAACACATGATCAATGAGCTGGAAAATATAATATACGTTGATGTAAGAAATTGGCTGCTCGACATTACAAAGCAGCTCGTGCGTTTCGATATGATACAGGAGGCGTCGTCACTAGGGGAAAAGTGGGCAAACGCAACAGGCAAAACAGATTATCTTGCGGATCGCGCTATTGTTATTGCACGAGCAGGGGCGAAAGAACAGCCGTACGAGCGAATCTCTCAACTCTGTGAGGTATTAAGCTCGAGATGGTATCTTACAAATGAAGAGATCGATGATATCATAAAAAATACTGAATTCTTTCAACCCTATCTCAGAAAAGCGCTCAAAAAACGCGCCGCATTAGTCAGCGTTCCCGAAGATACAATAGATTCGACCGACAGCAACGGTATATGTATCCTTACCGAATTTAACGACACGAGTATAATACCCGATTTGATCAAATGCCTCAGGATGAGTGAAGAAGACCTCGATGCGATATACGGTGACATGCTAACACAAAATATGTGGCTGCCGTTTGCAAGAGTAGGTCATAAATGGTTTGACGAAATATGGGAATTTGTTACCGATGTTTCAGCATTTGAATTCGCTCGCCTGGCAGCCGTTTCGGGAGTTATTGCAATGCATCATTTCCATCCCGAATACCGTGCGCAAACGGTTTCTTTCATAGAACGACTTCTTGAACGCGAGGATGTTTATCCGGCAGATTATTTAGCGAGTATCCTCTGCGAATGTGCACAGAGCGGCTTGACAGAATTGACCGATAAAGCAAAAGATTTCGCAGATTATATGGAGACTATTGATAGTGAAGAGTTTCCAATTGCGGATTCAGAGGATTTACGAAAAGCACTTCTCGATGGGGCGCGTGAGGATTTTATAAAAAGACAGGCACATAATGTGTACATGGTTAATGAAGAATGGCGAAAAGTTACTGAAGAACAAAAAAACAGCAAGCAGAACGGCAGATCCGAAGAGCTGAACAAGGAAGATGAAAGAGAAGTTTTCACATCGGCAAAGGAATATCGGCCGGAGCAGAAAATCGGCCGTAACGATCCCTGCCCCTGCGGCAGTGGGAAGAAGTATAAGAAATGCCACGGTATGTAATGGAGGGCAAGCAGTCACGAAGTCTGCCCGCCCAAAAGAAAAGGTTACCCAAGTGAATGAGAACACGAACATTTTCAATACCACAAAATAAAAAAATAGAAGAATGGCAAAGCAGAAGAAGCTCATACCATCAATTCCCATAAATTCGGTGATTCACACAATTCGTGGCAAGAAGGTCATCCTTGCCGCCGATCTTGCGATAGTTTATGGGGTTGAAACGCGTGTGCTCAACCAGGCTGTCAAGCGAAACAAAGAAAAGTTTCCGGACGATTTTATGTTTCAATTGACGCGAGAAGAAGCGGAGGACCTCCAACGTTCAAGATCACAATCTGTGATCTTGAAACGTGGAGCAAATATTAAATATCTCCCATATGCTTTTACCGAGCATGGAGCGGTGATGGCAGCAAATATCCTTAAAAGCCAGAGGGCTATTCAGATGAGCATATTTGTGGTAAGAGCATTTGTCCAATTGCGTGAAATAGCATTAACGCACAGGGAATTGACGGAGAAATTGAAAGAACTCGAACGAAAGGTTGGAAAACATGATGAGGAGATAAAGGCAATTATAGAAGCGATACGTCAACTAATGCGGCAGCCGGAGAAGCCGAAGCGTGAGATTGGATTCAGGGTAAAGGAACGGAAGGTGCGGTATGCTGCAAAGCATACAGAATAGAGCAATGTAGGGCGAGCAGGTTGCTCGCCCGAAAAGGTTATTCACAACGGATGATGCAGATGAAACGGATGGGAGAGTACTTATAGTAAATAACAAAATGACAAAATTGCAGATGCATAATTATGAAAAGAGGATGAGGTAAGAATTATGGTGGAATTTAATTCATGCGGTCGTTATATTCAAAATTATTATACGCCGAGATATATTCGTCTTGCCGCACAGAAGGAGGAAAGATTATGAGCTATTTTA
>PWYR01000037.1 GCA_003567775.1 Ignavibacteriales bacterium
ACCGTCGCACCGCGGAATGAATAAATAGACTGCGAATCATCGCCTACGACCATCAAATTGCGGTGCTTTGAAGCAAGCAGATCGGCTATATCCGCCTGTATGCGGTTCGTATCCTGATACTCATCGACCATTATATATTTATACCGGTCGGCAAGCTCGTCGCAAACCTTTCGATTATTTTCGAGCAATGTTTTCAAATGGATGAGCAAATCGTCGTAATCCATCAGATTATATTGCTTCTTATAATCGGTATACGCCGTGTGCAGTTGTTGAATTGTCTCAAGCTCTTTTGTATACTGTGGATAGTCTTCGGTCAGGATATCCTTGATCGATTCCTGCGTGTTGACAGACCGTGAGAATAATGAAAACAATAATTGCTTTTTCGGAAAACGCCGCTTTCGCGTATCGAGCTTCAACTGCGTACGCAACAGATTCACGACATCTTCCGAATCGGATTGGTCGAGAATCGTAAATGCAGGATCGAATCCGATAAGCGGTGCATACCGGCGAAGAATCGTATTGGCAAAAGAATGGAACGTTCCCCCCGCAACTTTCTCGCAGCGGGAATCAAGTATCGTCGCAGCGCGTCGCAACATTTCCTGTGCAGCTTTACGGGTGAAGGTAAGGAGAAGTATGGATTCCGGCCGCACACCGAGTTCAACAAGATATGCGACACGAAAGACGATTGTCCGTGTTTTCCCCGTTCCCGCACCGGCAATGATGAGATGCGGACCGTTCAATGACGTGACCGCATCATATTGTACGGGATTCAGCTCATTTTTATAATCGACCTGAAATTGCCGGGAAATTTTTTGCGGTTCTTTCTGAAAAATTGATTTTTTTAACGTATATTTTTTCATTGTTACATAAAATACTTAAAAGTGATCACAAATGAAAACTGCACCGGTATCGATTATACTCTGCACATTTAACCGCGCCGGCTTGCTTCCGAGAGCGATCGAGTCCGTGTTACAGCAAACCTATTCCTCCTGGGAATTAATTATTGTAAATGACGGCAGCACCGATAAAACTGCAATTGTTATTGAACAGTACCGGCAACGTGATGAACGCATTTTAATAATTAATCAGTCAAACGAGGGCTTAGCCCGAAGTAGAAACAATGCAATGGAGCGGGCAAACGGAACATACTTTGCACTGATCGACGATGACGACGAATACCTCCCCGCACATATTGAGAAACGGGTAGAATACCTCGAGAACAATCCCGATGTCGATATTATCTGGGGCGGTCTCGATCCGCAGGGCCCGGAAGAACGTCAGTATGTTATGGATATGGAAAATCCCGGACAGAAGATACACCTGAGCGATTGCTTTGTATCGGGGACGTTGTTCGGCAAAATATCCGTGTTTCATGAACTCGGCGGTTTTCGTAATCTCGATTACGCAGAGGATTGGGATTTCGTAAAACGAGCGAAGAAAAAATATATCGTACATCAGGTGTACTTCCCAACCTATCTCTATTACATAAATGCACCGAATCGGTTGTCTGATTTGTATACGGAAGGGAAAGGTGAAGCAATCAGGAGGTATCGGGAGAAGGGAAAAATAGAGTAAAATATTTTCCACAAATCTGCACTTTCCCGATAGCGATGAGAACACAAAATTGTCACAACGGAAACTTCTCCCGATACCAATACTTCGTCATCTCCAGCCAGAACACCAACCCCGCCCATTCACCGAACTTCCCGTATCGTTTTACAATCGTCTTATCACTCACGCGTCTTCCGTTATGATACAATTCATAATACTTCTTCCTCGTCCACGAATCCAGCGCGAGATGATCGTACCGTCCGATGAGCTTGAGCAAGCTCTCCGCCGCATACGGACCTACCCCTTTGAGCGAAATTAGTTCATTATACAATACGTTAGTCGGTTTGTCTGAATGGCGAAATTGCTCAACATCGTTTGTCCCCGATGCAATCTGTTCCGCAAGTTCTAAAATATACGGAGCGCGATATCCTGCCCGTATCTCTTTCCGCATAAACGATTCGGATTGAGCGGCAATTGCATCCGGCGATGGAAATGTTTTCTGCCCCGACGGCGTAACTTCTCCGAGCGTCCGGCATAAATTCTTAACCATCAATGTCGTCAACGCCCACGAGCAGTTCGTAGTACAAATAACTTTTATCAAATCCTCAAAGAATGTTCCGCACCGAAGCATCCGTCCTGCGAGGGATTTTTTAATCCATCGTAACTTCGGGTTACTGTTTACAATTTTATAAAACACGTCGAACGGTTCTTCCATCCGCAACATAGTTTTTATCCGGGCGATGCATTCCCTGCGCTGAGTGGTGGTTAATCTGTTATCCGATCGAACACGAATCGATATAGCACCGTCGATTCGTTCTGCAATTTTTATATCTACCGGTAATCCATCAATAACCGCCGCATACGATAGTGTAAAAGGTTTTTCAATCACCGAGAAAGGTTCGAGCGCACACCAGCCATGCGAGAAAACGGTCGTTTGAAAAGAAAAATTCGGGGGAGCAGATATTTTGAAATTCGTAGTCATACTTGGAATTTAATAAAAATAATTATTATAATCTTACATCGCTATACTACAATTCAATGCAACCATTTCAAAGGAGGAAACCATGAAACGATACGTTCCACTGCTTGTCGGCTTGTTCATCCTTATGCAATATCCTCTTGCAACATTATACACCGGTTCACCGGAAGAAGAACTCCACACCATTTTCAACGATTTCTGGGAATACTCACTTGAACAAAATCCACTATTTGCCACATCCGTAGGAGTTCACCGGTTTAACGATCGTCTGCCGGTTGTTACCATCGAGCGATACGAACAACACAAACAACATGTGCAGGAATTTCTCGGCAGAATTGAAAATGTACCCCGTAATGAACTATCCGGACAGGATGTGATAAGTTACGAATTCTTTATTCAAATCCTAAATGAACAGACCGGAGAGCTTGAATTCAATACATACTATTTACCGATCACAAACAGGAGCGGATTCCACATATCATTTCCCGAGCTGTCCGAACGCGTTCCCCTTCAAACCGTCCGGGATTATGAGCATTACATCGCACGCCTGAAC